>CAZTPJ010000046.1:0-30790 GCA_964614515.1 uncultured Phycisphaeraceae bacterium
TAGGATAGCCGAGCGACAGTAGAACTTCGTTCAACTGGCTGTACCCCATGCCAGACCTTGCGAGTACGTCCTCGCCACGAGCGGCCCCCTCCACCGCGGCTCTTGCGAAGGGGGCTGACACGCCCGTCAACTTGGTCAAGAGCTGGAGCAGGACTCCCGGCTCCGATTCGGACTTGGCCTTAGTCATTCTGGGGAGTTTACGGAGTGGCACATGGCCTGTCAACCGGCAATCATGGGGTGTGGCCTAGCCCCTGATGAGCCGGCCCCTACACTCCCCCGCCATGAGTCGTCTTCCGGCCGCGAAGCGGCGTGAACAACTGCTGGATTCCGCGGCCGCGTTGTTCGCGCAGCATGGGTATGCGCGGGCCACCACGGCTCAACTGGCCCGCGCGGCGGGCGTCACCGAACCCATCATCTATCGCCACTTCGCCTCCAAGCGCGACCTGTTCGTCGCCCTCATCGAGCGGACGGGGGAAGACACCCTTCGCGAATGGGAGGCGGACTTGGCCGATGCGACGGACTCCGCCGATCGCCTGCGCCGCCTGCTCGGCGACAACCCGATGGTCAAGCCTGGGGGGCGTTCAGCGTATCGCGTTATCTTGCAGGCGATTACGGAAGTCGATGACCCGCTGATTCATGCCGCGCTTCGTCAGCACATCGCCAAACTCCACGCGTTCATCACGCGGGAAGTCAAGACCGCGCAGGAGCAGGGCAAGGTCACCACCCGCCTCTCCGCCGAGATGATCGCGTGGGTGCTGATTCATGTGGGGCTTGGCTACGGGATTCTGGCGGCGTGGGAGATTCCCGGCCAAGGCCGGGATGCCGCCGGCGCCCACGTTCAGGATGTGATCTCCCGCATGTTGATCGGACGTGAGAACCGTTCCGCGGAGTCACGCGGGCCGGACTCCGCGCCGCCCTCGACGCGCGGCACGGCCTCGTACTGAATTACGCCGGTGGATCGAGTTGACGCCCTTGCGCCCGTCGGGTACAAGTCTCCCTTCCCGTCCGCGCCGGCGAGCGGGTGAGACTTCACCGGAGTGTGAACATGGAGAAGAGTGCAATCCTCATCGCCCTCGGTGCGCTTTGCCACATCAGTGCTGGGCAGACGCTTGAGTTTTCGCCCGGCGCAACACGGCCGTCAAACCTCCCTGGCGCTGACAGCCTTGGCACGGTGCGCGTCGGCCCGATCGACATCGAGAATCGCGTGCCGGGCGGGGCATCGAGCGTGCTGGGCGTCGAGGAGGCGTGGGGCCATCTGTGGTTCTCCGCGCGGAACAACGATGGCGCCGGCGGCGGGCCGGTCTTTGGTCGCCCGCACAAAATCTTCAAGTTCACGCTCAGCGGCGAGTATCTCGCGACGTTTGAACAGGCGACGGGATGGGAGCAGACCATCACGCCAACAACGTCGCCATGGGGCGCTCGCGATCTGGCCGCGGATGAGGCCGCGAATCGCTTGTACTACGGCTGGGAAAGCGGCTACTTCGCGTGGCACACCTATGACCCCGTCACCGGCGGCCTCAGCGCGCCGACCACGACGCGAATCACCGGATACACCAACACCATTCGCGCCCTGGCGCTTCGCGGGGACAACGGCCGATTCATCGGCGCGGACTTCTTCAACCCCGTGCGCGAGTTCTCCATCACCGAGGGCCTCGTCGCGTCCTACGCGAACACCTTTCGCGCCGGCGGCGGCGCGTCCGCCATCGCTGGCCTGGCCTATGCCGACATCAACGGACCGAAACTGTGGCTCTGGTCGCAGGATGGCCCCTTCGCGTGGCACGAGGGATACGCGATCGAACTCTCGCTCAGCGGCGCAAACCCCGTGCGAACAGGGCGAGAATTCCTCGGGGCCATGGTTGGAACCGGACCGGCGAACACGGCCGGGGGCGCGGGCGTCGTGTGTCGCGATGGGCGCGTGCTGCTCGCGGCGATTCATCAGACCCAGCCCGATTCGCTCTTGATGTATGACCTCGACGATGTGTGCTCGGGCGGGTGTCCCTGCGCGTGCGACTTTGACGTCTCCACCGGGCCGGGTGTGTGCGATATCTTTGACTTCCTGGCCTTTGGCAATCGCTTCAGCGCGGCCGAGGCGTGCGCGTGCGACATCGACATCAGCACCGGCCCGGGCGTGTGTGACATCTTCGATTTCCTCGGGTTTGGCAACGGGTTCACGATGGGGTGTCCGTAAGTTCACGCCCGACGACGGCGCACTCCCGCCATCGCCAGCATCAGCAACGCGGCTCCGGGAGGAGTGGGAATCACGCGTATGCTCGACTGCAACTCCACGGGTAACAAGGGACTCCTCGTCGGATTCTCGCGGTACAAGTAGTAGTACATTTCCGTCGTGGATGTTGAAATCGGCACGAGGCGCGGCGTGAAGTCCTCTGCCGTCCACCTCGCCGTGAGGATGCGAATCGGATCGACGGGATTCGCGTTCACAGTATACGGCCACGGGTTAAATGTATTGTCCTGATGCGCGAACACGTTGAGCTCCGCCGTGCCCTGACCACTCACCCGTGACCAGAGTTGACCCTGCTCGAGTTCGCCCCAGTCCACAAACTCCCAGCGTCCATCGCCCGCGGTCAGGAGAAACCGCGACATCGCGAATGCGTACCCAACGCCGCCACGATCGACGGAAATCCGAACCGTCACGGTGGGCGACGTCGGAGACACGACTCCGCCGGGGCCGTACTCATACTCCGCGAAGTACCTGTGCCCTCCCTGTCCGCTCGCGACGGAACCGATGCACAACGCCAGTGCAGCCACGACACCCTGAGTCCTGTCCATCGTCCACTCCTTTCGCCGTGAATTGGCCGCCTGACGCTACCACAAACCGGTCCCGCATGCAACTCCCGTCGGGCGGCGTCCCGCCCGGACGCATGAACGGCCGGGGCAACCTCTCCCGCCTAATCTCACGCCATGCCGCAATGGTTGATCACCGTCCTGTTGTTGCTCGCCTCCAACTCGTTTATGACCTTCGCGTGGTACTACCACGTCAAGCACAAGGCCTGGCCACTCCTGGCCGCGATCCTCATCTCGTGGGGCATCGCGTTCTTTGAGTACTGCCTGATGGTCCCGGCGAATCGCTACGGCCACGTCGATCACGGCGGTCCGTTCACGCTCTCGCAACTCAAGATCGTGCAAGAGGCGATCACGCTGCTGGTCTTTACGGGCTTTGCGATCTTCATCGCGCATGAGAAGCCGCGCGTGAACGACATCGTGGCGTTCGGGTTGATCTTCGTGGCCGTGGCCGTGTCGATGGCCGGCAGACGGTGAGAAAGCGGTGCGTGAGGGATTCGAACCCCCGAGACCCTTTCGAGTCTACTCGATTTCAAGTCGAGCGCCTTCAACCGCTCGGCCAACGCACCGGAAACACTTCGCAGGATCTCTGACACCGCAAGCGTAGGAACGCCAGGACGGCCACCGATCCCCGCGCTGGATCGGGTTGTCCCACCCCGCTCCACACCCCCGTTCAAGGGAGGGGCCGCGCAAGTCTTACCCCCGACGCGACTGCCCACTCCCGCCGGGCGGCGCGAGTGAACTCGATCGGGTTGATGACCGATGCCACACGTTCGATGACGGCCTGAACAGGTGAGACACGACGCATGACGCACGGCAACGCGACGAGCACGGTGACCGGCGTGCGTGCCAGCGCGATCGCCGCCGCGTGCTTCGCCGTGATGATCGCGGGCGTGGGCATCGTCGGGTCGGCCGCCGGGTGGACCGGGCTGCAAGATGTCGCCGGCGATGACGCCGCCATGCACGCGGGGAGTGCTGTGGCGATCATGATTGGCGCGATCGCGATCCTCGCGCTCTGCCTGCCAATGCGAGTGGCTCACCAACGCGGCATCCAGGTCGCATCCGCTGGCCTCATCTTCACCATCGGCGTCTTGAGTTTGCTCCACAACGCCGCGCATTGGATCCCATCCCTTGATTCCACGATCGTGCAGCTCAGCCCACGCTCGGCGGCACGAGGAGAAATGGCCGCTTCCACGGCCATCTGCGTCGGCCTGCTGGCCGTCATCGTCGCGTTCTTCGACGTGCGCATGAGGCGGAGTCCAAGGTCCGTGGAGTGGCTGGCCCTCGTGCTCATCGCGATTTCGCTGGTGCGATGGACGGGGTTCCTTTTCGGACTTCGCTCGACGGACGGGGCGGACGGCTTTTATGAGATGTCGCTTCATTCCGCGGCCGCGTTCGTCGCGCTTGGATACGCGGCTCTCGCTGGCCGTCCCGATGGCCCCCTGGTCACGGTCATCCGCTCCTCCAGCCCCGGCGGGCGCATGTTTCGGCGGATCGTGCCGCTGACTGCGGTCATCGTGATACTTCTCGCGTGGGCCAGAGTCGAGGGTCAGAAGCGCGGGTGGTTCTCGATGGAACTTGGCATCACGCTCAGCGCCACGGCGTCGCTGGCGATGATCATCGCGATCGTGTGGTGGCAGGCCGTGATGGCCGACCGATTCGATGACCAGCGTCGCGTCGCCGAGGAGCAGCGCCGGACCGCGATCCAAGAACTCGCGGCGAAGCAGGAACTCCTCCAGGCCGTGATCGACACCGCGTCCGATGGCGTGATCGTCGCGGATGCGAATGGCAGGTTCGTGGAGTGGAACCCGGCGGCGACGCGTCTGATCGGGCTGGGCGCGAGCGATCAACCCATCGGCGAGTGGTCGGCGCATTACGGCGTGTTTTCCGATGCAGGCACGACGCCCTTCAAGTCCGAAGATCTCGCCCTGGCCCTGGCGCTCAAGGGCGAAGTCGTCGAAGACCAGGAACAGTTCATCCGAAACGCGAGCCAGCCCGAAGGTCGATGGATCAGCGTCTCGGCCACGCCCATGTTCACCAGCGCTGGCGCGATTCGCGGGGGCGTCGTCATCCTGCGCGACGTCCACCTGCGCAAGGCCGCCGAACAGCAACTCCTGTTCACGAAGGACCAGCTCGAACGGCAGGTGGAGGAGCGCACGGCCGAACTCGTCCGCAGCAATGAAGAACTCAAGCACTTCGCCTACGTCGCGTCGCACGATCTTCAGGAGCCGCTCCGCATGGTTTCGAGTTACGTCGAGCTCCTCGCGCGGCGATACTCCGGGAAACTCGACGCCGACGCCGACGAGTTCATCAACTTCGCCGTGGACGGCGCCAACCGCATGAAGCAGCTCATCAACGACCTGCTGCAATACTCCCGCATCGGGACCAAAGTCGGCGAGAAGCGGGCCACCGAGTCCGACGACGTCTTCTCGCATGTGCTCGATAACCTCAAGGTGCAGATCGAGGAATGCCGGGCGCAGGTCACCCGCGAGGGGTTGCCGACCGTCCACGTCGATCCGAGGCAGTTCCTTCAACTCCTTCAGAATCTCATCTCCAACTCGATCAAGTTCCACGGTGAGAAACCGGCGCGGATTCATGTGTCGGCCCGACGCGATGCCGGCGCCTGGGTCTTCAGCGTGCGCGACAACGGCATCGGCCTTGATCCGAAATACGCCGAACGAATCTTCGGCATGTTCCAGCGACTGCACACCCGCGAAGAGTACCCCGGCACCGGAATTGGCCTGGCCATCTGCCGCAAGATCGTCGAACGCCACGGCGGGACCATCCGCGTCGAATCCCAACCCGGGCAGGGAGCCACGTTCATCTTCACCATTCCCGATTCGGAAGGACAGACCCATGACCTTGCACGCCACGCCGCATGAACCCATCGAGATTTTGCTCGTTGAGGACTCCCCGGGCGATGTTCGCCTGACGCGTGAAGCGCTGCGTGAAGCGAAGGTGGCCAACGTTTTGCATGTGGTCAGCGATGGCGAAGCGGCCATCGCCCTGCTCCGCGGCGCTCGCGGCCGGCCTCGACTCATCCCGGACCTCATCCTTCTGGACCTGAACCTTCCGAAGGTGGATGGGCGTGAGGTTCTGGCGGCGATCAAGTCCGATGATGCGCTGCGTGGAATTCCGGTGGTGGTGCTCACGACGTCCGACGCGGACACGGATGTGCTTCGCGCGTATGACCTTCACTGCAACTGCTACCTCGTCAAGCCGGTGAACGTGACGCGGTTCTTCGATCTCATCCGCAACTTCGACAATTTCTGGCTGAGCGTCGTGCGTCTGCCCAAGCATTCACAGGAGGCCGCGAACGCATGAACCAGGACCGCCTCAAAGCGCTCCTCGTCGAGGACAATCCCGGCGACCAGCGACTCATCCGCTTCTCACTCCAGGAAGCGCAGGATGTGGACGTCGAGGTGGCCATGGCCGCGAGCATTCGCGAAGCGGAGGAGTGGCTCTCCGCCGAAGGGTGCGATGTGATCCTCCTGGATCTGTCCCTGCCCGATGGACGGGGGATGGAGACGGTGGTTCGCGTGCGCGCGGCGGCGGATGAGATTCCGATCGTGGTGCTGACGGGCCAGGATGACACGGAAGTCGGGCTTCGAGCGGTCAAGGCCGGCGCGCAGGACTATCTCGTCAAAGGAAGCGTGAACACGGATGGGCTGATTCGCGCGATCCGATACGCCGTGGAACGCCGGGGGCACGAGCGCGCCGAGTTCGAACGCCGCGGGCTCGCCGAGGCGCTCAAGGCGATGGAGCGCGTGCTCGGCGTGGTTGGCCATGAACTGCGCACGCCGCTCGCCGCCATGCGACTTCTCGCTGAGTTCCTGTTGTCCGAGCGATGTCCCGATCCAGCCGAGCAACAGAAGATGCTCAGGTCACTCCATGGCGAAGTGGTGCGCATGACCGACACGGTCAACCAGGTGCTCGAGGCGGCGCGGCTCAACAGCGGCGTGGCGCAGTGGAACTGGGGCGCGGTGTCGATCGCCCGGGCGTGCGCTGAGGCCGCGGAACTCTTCCAGCCACTCATCGATCCGTCGAGCGTGTCCCTTCGCGTGCAGGTGTCCCCGCCGGACCTGCGCATGCGAGGCGACCAGAACGCCATGCGCCGGCTCATCATCAACCTCGTCAGCAACGCGGTCAAGCACACACGCCGCGGCGCCATCGACATCGTCGCCACGCCCATCATCCACGAAGGCGCCGGCGGCGTACGCATCGACATCAAGGACACCGGAGCGGGCATGACCGATGAAGTCATCGCACGACTCGGCACGGCCTTCGCCCTCAACACCGGCGTCGTCGGCACCGCCACCCAGGGAGGAACCGGACTGGGACTGGCCATCTGCAAGTCCATCGTCGCGGCCCACGGCGGCGCCATCGCCGTGAACTCCACGCGCGGTCGCGGAACGACTTTCTCGGTCCTGCTGCGCGGCGATCTTCGCGCGCCAACCGAATCCAAACACAACGCTCCGATCATCTCGCTGGCATCGCTCGACGCCGCATAAACAACCGCGCCCGACGGCCACCGGCGGAGCGCGGCGTCCGTTCGCGACGCCCGCTCAACGACGGCTATCGTCTTCCTCGCCATGGCCACCGGATCAAGCAACCGACCCGCGAAGCGGAAACCCGCCATGACAACGGCGAAGCAATCGCCCAGCAAACTCACGACGAAGACGCCCGCCCGCTTCACCGACGCCGAACAGGCCGCCATGAAGGAACGCGCCCGCGAACTCAAGGCCGAGGCCCGCGCGGGCAAGAGCAGAGCCGACGGCCAGCGAGACGTACTCACGAAAATCGCCGAGTTGCCCGAGCCTGACCGAACGCTGGGTCTGCGGCTCCACGAGATCATCACAAGCAACGCGCCCCATCTCATCCCGCGAACGTGGTACGGCATGCCCGCCTACGCCAACCCGCCGCCCCCCGCGGGCAACGGCAAAATCGTCTGCTTCTTCCAGGCGGCCGCCAAGTTCAAGACGCGCTACGCGACGTTCGCCTTCACCGACGAAGCGCGCCTCGACACAACCCTGCCCAAGTCCGAAGGCCTGTGGCCGACAGGCTTCGGTCTTCGCACCCTGACCGCCGCCGAAGAGGCGAAGATCGCGGAGTTGGTGAAGCAGGCGGTGGTGGATACACCTGCGCCGAAATGAGGGACACTCAATCCGCCACTCAATGCCTATGCCGCCCGAACGGCATCGACATTCCGCAGTCGCCGCAGTCGGACGCGAACGGTTCCTGGCCCATCTGATACTTCCGCAGGATCCACGACTGGAACTCGCGGCGTTCATCGTCGTCCAAGGCCTTCAGACGGCCGTCGAGTTCGCCGGGTGATGATCCATCGCCGCCACGTCCACGGTCGCCGCCGCGGGAACCTAGCGCGAGGATTTTCTGAATCAGGCGCTGGCGTTCGGCCGTGATGCGTTCGCGGTGTTTCCTGTCCTGTTCGATCGAGTAGTACTCGCGCCCGTCGATCCACGTCGCCTCGCAGCGCGACATGGAACTCAGTGGATGTCCCGACCAGATCACAAAGTCCGCATCCTTCCCCGACTCCAGCGAGCCGACGCGATCCGCAATCGCCAGTTGAATCGCGGGATTGATCGTGACGAACTTGAGTGCATCTTCCTCTGGCACGCGGCCGTAGCGCACGGCCTTGGCCGCCTCATCGTTCATGCGCCGCGCGAGTTCATCCGAGTCTGAATTGAAGGACACGTTGACGCCCTGTTCATACATGATCGCGCCGTTGTGCGGAATCGCGTCCTGCACCTCGACCTTGTACGCCCACCAATCCGAAAACGCCGACGCCCCCAGCGCGCGTTTGGCCACCTCATCCGCCACCTTGTACCCCTCGAGCACATGCTGGAACGTGCCGATGGTGAACTCAAACTCGGCGGCCACGCGGCAGAGCATGAGAATCTCATCCTGACGATACGAATGGCAATGGACGAGTCGCTCGTCCATGAGGATCTCGCCAAGGGCTTCGAGTTCAAGATCGCGCCGCGCCGGTAGCGGCAACAGCGCGCGGGCCAACGGATCTGAAGGCAGCGACGCCGCGCTGGCCGTCGCCGCAGGTCCGCGCACGATGGATGATGAGGCGCCTGTTCGCACGCCTCGTTCGCCCAGGACGCCATATGGATAGTTCGTCCACTGATTCAGATACTCCCGCGCCGCGATGAAGCGATCCCGGATGATCGTCTCCACGCCCATGCGCGTCTGCGGATAGCGCACCGTGTTTCGATCGCCCCAGTTGCTCTGCTTGACGTTCTCGCCGAGGGCGAACTTGATCCCCGGCTTGGCGCCTTCGAAGTGCATGTCATCGGGATGCACCGCGCCCCAGCGAACCTTGTTCACCTGATTCTGTCCGCCGATGGGGTTGGCTGAGCCGTGCAGCGAGTTCACCGTCGTTGTCCCACCCGCGAGCTGTCGATACCAGTTGATTGAATCCGGATCGGTGACATCGCCGATGCGGACCTCGGCCGTCACGGCCTGGCCCGATTCATTCACGCCGCGCGAGATGCCCGTGTGTGAATGACAATCAATCAATCCCGGTGTGATGTGCTTGCCCTGCGCATCGATGATGACGGGCTGAAGCGGACCTGAATACACGAAGTCGCCGCGTCCGATCCGCGCGATCTTGCCGCGCTCGATCATCATCCACCCATCCTCGATTACGCCCTCAGGGCCGCACGTCCAGATCGTCGCGTTGTGGACCACGAGCAGTTCCGGTTGCTCCGGGATCGCCTCGACCATGTACGGCCCGAAGGGATAGCCGTAGGACTCGGGGATGTCTTTTGTGGGGTCGTCCGTTCCGCGCGAGGCTTTGATGCGCGTGGCCGTCCAGTTGTGGGTCTGGCCGTCGGTGGTGACCATCGAGCCACGCAGCGTGTCGCCATCGCGCGTGGCGGTGACCTGCACCACGCCCTCGCTGCCGAGTTTGCCCATGTCGAGCGTATAGACGATCGCGTCGCCTTCGACCGAGACATTGTCGGCCGCGGCCGTCTGATTCTGATACGTCACGTTGATGGACTTGTCGGCCTTGATGTCGATCTCGACGCCCTGACCCTCCTCGGGAGGCGCTTCGTTGATCGTCGCGAGGCGATACTTCCCCGGCGTGCCAGGATCGCGCGCGGGCGCGGCCGGCGGATCGCCCTTGCGCACGGCCTTCCATGACTTGACCGTGCCATCGGGCAAACGCGACACGCCCACCATCGACTCACCCGCGGCCACGGCCTGATCCGCCACCACGCCCTCAACGCCCATGCTCTTCCCGTCATACGTGAAGTTCACCACGCCCATATTGATGCGAACGTTCGCGGCCTTGACCTTCGTCTCGCCCATGCGCAGCGTGACCGCGTTCTTGTCGTCGATGATGAGCGCCGGCGACTCGGTCGATTCAACATCAAAGACCTCGCCGTCATACTCCGACACGATCCACTCGCCCACGGCCGAGGTGTCCGCGGACTTGTTGATCTCATGTCGCTGCCCGTCGATCCACACATCGAGAATCTTCGCCTGCTTCGATGCGCTTTCGGATTCATCATCGGACGAGGCGACGTCGAACAGATCGCCATCGGCAACGACGAGATTCGCCCGACCGCCAGCGACGACCGCACCGAGGCCCTCGAGGCGCAGCATCGCGGCGGGATGCGTCGTGAGTGCGGCCAGCGCCCGATCCGGCGGCAGGCCGTGCCTGATCGCCGAACGCAGGTTCTCGGTGAACGTCGCGCGATCGCGCAGGCGCGCGGTCGTCAGCGCGATGTGAATCCGCTCCGCATCCAGCCGACGCGCGTTCGTCGGCGCCTGCTCCCACGTCATCAAGTCTCGCAGTTCCACGGCCTCGGCCGCGCCAAGCGAATCAACCCGCGGGCGCTGCGGATAGTTCAGCGGCACGATGAACCCCGGGCGTCCAGCCTCCACAATCGCATCGAGCCGGCGAAACTCCAATCCCGTACCGACGATGATGACGCCGCGCGAGAACTCTTCCGCGATCTTCATCGCGCGAAGCACTTCAAGTTCATTCTCGGTCACAAACGCCATCGGCAGCCGCGCCGGCGCAGCAACCTGATCGCTCAACATGACCATCTTCGGCAAACCAACCGGTTCACCCGGCGCCCGACCCGCCCACAACGCATCGAGCGGATTCACCCCGCCGAGATCATGCCCTTCCATCCGCGCCAGCGCCTGCCAGTCGGCGTCGATCAGCGTCTGACGAATCAGCGCGATCGCTCCCATCTGCGAGTTCGGATACGCCGACCATCGCGACACATCCGGCGCGGCATCACGCCCGCCCCCCCACGGATTACGAAGATCAAACGCCACGGCCTGATACGCCGCGCCCTGATACACCGGCGGACGCTCCGCGCTGCGATCCTCCGCGGGCGCGGCCAGACTCACCACCGCCGATGTGCCGCGAAAGATGCCGTCGCGCGGCACGATCGCCGCGGCCGTGAACCCGAGTTTGCGAAGCGACTCACTTGTTCGCGCATCGACGCCCGCGCCATCGAGGGCGGAGCGATCGGGCATGACGCGCGGGTTCCAGTGCGTGCCTTGCTGGTCGCGCGCGGGCGCAGGGGCATCGACCTCGACATACGCGTCGATGAAACCGGCGTAGACATGCAGACCCTCACCATTCCACACACGCGCCCCGGCCGGCGGCGCGGGCGATCCCTCCACAGACACGATTCGTCCATCGCGCATCACGACCGTCGCGTGATGCACCACCTGACCCGGCGTGACATGCACCGTCGCGTTGGTGATCGCGTGGAACGTCGGATCCGCCGACTTGGGCGCATTGCGCGGCGGATTCAGCGGGCCTGACGAAGTCGGCTGCGCGGCCGCACACAGCCCCGCCGCCACGCCCACCAGCCCCAGCCTCGAAAGGCACGACAAAGTCTTGCGAATCATGCCCAAAGGATACCACAAACGCGGCGGCCACGCCCGCCGGGTCAGCGGCGCTGGCCGGGTGTTCCATTCACACGCACCGATCCGGAAAACAAACAGGCGCGCCAGTCGTGGAACGACCGGCGCGCCTTTGTTGGTCAGATGACTGGGCCTCTGTCGGAGTGTTACCTGTCCTCGCGTTCCTCAATCAGGCGTCGCAGGAGGGTCTTGATCTCGCGCAGTTCCGCGCGGACCTCATCAAGTTCCTCGCGCTGGCGCTCGATCTCACCACGAGGCGGCACGGGTTGGCGAGGCTGCGGCACGACCGTCGCCGCACGCGGCTCAGACGGCGTAACCGCGCCGCGGAGTTCTCGCACTCGCTCTTCGATCTGCCGGCGCATTGCCGGACTGTTGAGTTCCTTGATCGCCTGTTCGATGGCCTTGCTCGCCTCATCGACGGCGCCCTGGCCGTGCTGGCCCGAGGCTCGCAGGTGCTTGAGCGCTTCTTCCATGGCTTTCCGGGCGTGGTTGAGAGCGCCTTCGGCGACGGCCCCGCCGTCGAACTGCTCGAACCCTCGGAACGACTCCCGCCACTGCGGGGCCAACTCGAGCGCCCGCATCTGCTCATTCCACTGCGGCGACATCTCGAACACCCCCTGCGCCGGCGACTCGATCACCATGCCGAGTTTCTCCGCCTCGAAGGGCGCGAGTCTGACCTCGATCTCCTTCTTCTCGCCGCGGCGGACGACGACGAGTTTGAGCGGATCGCCTGGGTTCTTCTTCTTGAGCACCGCGCGGAGATTCTCCTGCGTCGCCTTGTCAGCACCTTCGACCCGTACGACCACGTCCGCCCGTTGCAGGCCGGCCTTGTACGCGGGCAGACCTTCAATGATGCGCTCGATCACGAACGCCTCACCGGGTTGGATGTGCAGTTGTTCGGCGAGCGATTCGGGAACTTCGGACATCGTGATGCCGACCATGACCTTTGGCGTTTCGCCCGACAGCCCGAGTTGATACACCCCGCTTTGTCCGGGTTCAGTGATGACCACGTTCGGCCCGATCACCCGCGCTCGCCCACCGGGTTGGCTGAGCTGCGACCATCGTTCCATCGCGATCGCCCCGGGCGCGGGCGGCGCCGCGGGGGGAGTCAGGGTGATGAACTTCGCGATGACGTTGCCGTCTTCGCCGACGATCTCGACGTGATCCCCGCTGGTGCGAACGCGATCGGCGGGGAGCGCCTTGCCGTTGACTTCGGCATTGATCTTGCCGTCCTTGATGGTGACGGTGACGGTGTTCGCCCCGTCGTTGCGCGTCATGACGATGATGTTCCGGGTCTCGGGCTGCGCTCCGTCGGCACCGAAGCGACTCGGCTCAAACTGCTCGAAGGACGGCGCCAGCGCCAACTCAAACGAGGCGCCGTCGAAGTCGAACTGTCCATCCGGAACCGGACGCAGAATCCGCCACATGGTCATCAACCCCGACGCGTCATTGAGTTCAAACTCCCACTCGGTCTTCACGCCCGTTTCCGGCGGACACGTCACCGACGCCGTCGCCCGCTCCGTTCGCACGACACGAACAGGCGACGCGGTGACGGCTCTGACGCCCTTGGCCTGCTTCACGGGTGTTTCGCATGCTTCCTTGGCTTCGCACTGCGCATGAACAGCCCCGGCCAGGCACAACCCCGCGACACCCGCCAGCCACGCCGCCCCACCGATAGTCTTGAATCGCATCATTTCAGAAATCTCCATGAAACACCCCTTCGGGCTTTGATTGCGTTGCCAAACCTTACCAAACACACTGACGCGCCAGGCCGCACGTCCCGTCACATCGGGTCGCGGTCCCTATGCACCACATCCATCCGCATCGGCACCGGTCGCCCGAGTTCATCCGTGCCCAGGCGATACAGATCCTCGACCACGCGACGCTCGACGATCTGTCGGATGAACACGACTTCATATCCATGCCCGCGCGGGTTCGGCGTCGAACCGACGAGCAGCACGTCGGGCATCTCGCCCACGACATCGCCCGACGCACGCCCGAGGTCAAGATACTGCTGGAGCGCATCGGCCGGCGTCCGCGCTGTGCCCACCGGCAGGAGCGACGCCTGATTGCCTTGATCGCCCGAAGAAGGGCCGGCTTCGTGAAGCCCGCCAAACCACGCGAGCGCCACGGCCGCCGCCGCCGCCCACCCACCCCACGTCGTCGCCGTGCGCACGCGCGCCGCGAATCGCCATCGCAGCGCATCATCCACCGGCGCATCAATCGAATCGACACCGTCCGTCGCCGACGCGACAGCCGCGCAGAGTTCCGCGTGGGCGTGCTGCGCCTCGGCCAGATCGCGCCACAGCGTCGCATCCCGCGCCGCGATGTCCTTCAGCGCTTCCCAGTCAGACGCCGAAGCCTCATCATCCACAACCCGATTGATCAATGTGTCTCGATTCATGATCCACCCGCCAACTTGAAGTTCCCTCGTTCGGCCGTCACCTGGGCCTCCCCGCCCGCGCCGTTTGATTCCAATGCCAACTCGCGCAACATTCGTCGTCCCCGCGCGATGCGCGTCTCGATGGTCGATTCGGGCAAGCCGATGATCTCCGAAATCGCGCGATAACTCATCCCGCGAACACACCGAAGCAGCAGTGGCTCGCGATACCCCTCCGGCAATCGCGACGCGAGATCCAGGAGTCGTCGACCCGTGTCGCGATCCATCAGTCCATCCATCTCGCCCGGCGTTTCGTCTCTGGTGGTCTGTTCCGCGGCGGCCTCTCGCCGCCGTCGTGTCTTCCGCCCCGCCGCCCGGGCCGCGTTGATCGCCACCGTCCGCAGCCAGGGCTTGAGAGCTGACTCATCTCGCAGGTCGCTGATGCGCTTGACAAACGTCACGGCGATGTCCTGTAACAAGTCATCCAGATCCACCTCACGCGGCTTATGCGCCAGAACGATCGCCGCGACCCAACGCCGGTGCTCCTGCCAACAGGCGCGTACGGCCTCTGCTTCGCCGCGAATCGCCGCCGCAACACGCCCGGGATTCACTGGGTGCGCCTCGCCCACCAGGTACTCCATTCACTCGTACACCACGATGCGCGGCCACGGCCTTCCCGTCGCCGTCAACTCCTGCTCTTCCTTCGGCCCGGGTATCCTCTCCCGCACACGTTCATCGCCGTCATGGCCAAGAAAAACACACACCACGCTTCCATGAGTTTCGGCGAGCATCTCGACGAGTTGCGCCGCCGCCTCATTATGGCCCTGATCGGGTTCGTGCCGATTTTTGCCGTCGCCGTGGCTTTCTGGCAGGACCTGCTGGGGATTATCCTCCGCCCGGTTCAGGCCCAACTTCGAGCCAAGGGCCTGCCGCCCGTCCTTCAGGCCACGGGCGTCACCGAGACATTCTTCGCGTGCTTTCACATTGCGGCCGTGGCCACGATTCTTGTCGGTGTTCCCTGGGCCGTGTGGCAGTTGTGGCTCTTCGTGGCGCCTGGTTTGTACAAGCACGAGCGGCGGTTTGCGTTGTTCCTTGCGCCGCTGAGCGCTTCACTGACCGTGTTGGCGACGGTCTTTTTGTACTTCATCATGCTGCCGGTGGTGCTGGCGTTCTTCATTGGGTTCGGCGCGGGCATGGCGCCGCCGCATGTACCCAAGGCGCCCCTGCCGGAGGGTGTCGTGCTTCCCATCCTGCCCACGCTGAGCCATGACCCCATCGATCCGCCGCCGGGCGCCATCTGGCTCAATGAACCCCTGAGTCAGGTTCGCCTGGCGATGCGCCACGGCGAGCGGACCACGACCTATGTGATCCAGGCCGCACGGGACACGGGCATCCTGCAGCAGTACAAAGTCAGCGAGTATGTGCGTCTGGTTTTCTCGCTCGGCATGGGCCTGGCGCTGGGGTTTCAGATGCCCATCGTCGTGCTGCTGCTCGGGTGGGTGGGGATCGTCGATCGCGCGTTTCTCAAGAAGCATCGCAAGGCCGCGATCATGATCTGCGCAGCGCTGGGCGCGCTGCTTACGCCGGCCGACCCCATGTCCATGATCGTGCTCATGGTTCCGCTCTATGCACTCTATGAGTTTGGGATGTTGCTGCTGCTGCTCGTGCCCGCCAACCGCTTCGCCGGTGAGGCCGAAGAAGATGACGAGACCCGAGAACCGACTGACGCGGGGGATGCGTGACATGCGCGCCTGGCTTGACAGGCTCACGGCCGCGATGCGCGGCGAACCACTTCCAACACCGCCCCCCCCCGGTGCCACACCCCTGGATGAACAGTGGATGGACCGCGCCCTGGAACTCGCCCGTCTCGCCGCCGCACGCGGTGAAGTCCCCGTCGGCGCTGTCGTCTATCGCACCGCCACGGGCGAGATGATCGCGGAAGCCCACAACACGCGCGAAGGCGAGCGCGACCCGGCCGGACACGCGGAGTTCCTCGCGATTCGCACGGCCGCGGCGAACATCGGCGACTGGCGACTCAATGACTGCACCGTTGTCGTGACTCTCGAGCCATGCCTGATGTGCGCCGGGCTGATGATCAACGCGCGAGTCGGGCGGCTCGTATTCGGCACGGCCGACCCTCGCGCCGGTGCTGTCGTCTCGCTGTACACCGTACTCAACGACGTTCGACTCAACCATCGCGTGCCCGTCGTCCCCGGCCTGCGCGCTGCGGAAGCCAGCGGATTGCTGCGCGAGTTCTTCGTCGCACGCCGGAATCGCGGCCATGCCTGAACTCCCCGAAGTCGAGTGCATTCGCCGCGGCCTGCGATGGCGACTCTTCGGCGACGCCATCGTTGATGTCCATGTGCATCGCGCGGATGTCATTCACACCGAAAACGCCACGGACCTGACGCACAGACTGCTCGCCGGACGTGCCGTTATCACACTTGATCGACATGGCAAACAGTTGGCCATGATCGGAGATTGCGGGCGAGTGGTCTGCGTGCGCCTTGGCATGTCGGGCCAACTCATGCTGCGCGGCACGCCGTGCGAAGGGGACCACGTTCACGTCGAGTGGCTGCTGCGTTCCGGCCGTCGCCTTGTGTTCCGCGACCCGCGGCGCTTCGGCGGTCTGTGGCTGTTCGACTCGCGCGAAGCGCTGCAACGGTTCGCGTGGGATTCGCTCGGCCCGGATGCGCTGACCATCACCGCACGCTCGCTCACGGCCGTATTCGCACGCACGCGACAGTGTGTCAAGGCCGCGCTGCTGGACCAGGGGCTGCTCGCCGGCGTCGGCAACATCTACGCGGATGAGTCCCTGTTTCGCGCCGGGATTCATCCGCTACGGCCGGCATGTGAACTGGAGGCCTCGGATCGGGCATCGCTGGCCGCAAGCATCCGCCAGACCCTTCGCGCCGCCATCGCCGCGGGGGGATCAACGCTCCGCGACTACGTCAACGCCGATGGACAACCCGGCGCCAGTCAACACGGCCACGCCGTCTACGGCCGGGTGGGAATGCCATGCCCCCGATGCGACCAAACGATCGAGACGATCAAGATCGCCGGGCGAACAACCGCGTTCTGCCCAGGCTGCCAACCCAGAATCGACCGAGGATGTTCACACATTATCCACACCCGGTCAGTGTCTCCAAGTCGTCGCCCATCGCTTTCGACAAGTCAGTCGTCTGAGCGGCTTGGTTCCTTCCTTGAATAATTCAATTTTGGTGGTGGTGGTTAAGAGTGCTGTCGCTTGGGGGACAAAGCGGGCAAGTCATTGACAAACCCAAAGACCACAAGGACTTACGACACATTCACCACCCCCACAACCTGTCGGTAGCGCTGTCGGAGGCGGGTGGGGAAGCGTCGAGTCCTCGGCGGCTTGTCGCAAGGCTCAGAGAACGGCCGTTCGAGGGTGGTCCTAGTCAAGCGCGCCCGGCGCTCGACCCACCACTTACCCACATTGGATGTTGATGATTCAAGAGGATCGCCGACGGATCTGCTGCTCCAGTTTTTCCAGGATCAACCCGAATCCGGGATCCTCTCGCTTATGTTCGTCGATGGTCTTCATCGCGTGGATGACGGTGGTGTGATCTCGCCCGCCGAAGTGCAGGCCGATCTCCTTGAGCGAGTGTCGGGTCATGCTTCGTGCCAGGTACATGCAGACCTGGCGCGGGAAAGCCACGGAGCGATGACGATTCTTCGACAGCATGTCCGCCACGCGGATGTTGTAGAAGTCCGCGACGACGGAAAGGATGGTTTGGAAGGACGGCGCGGCCGTGGGATGCTCGGGGCGATCACCCAATGCTCGTCGTGCGAGATCGAGATCGAGCGGCCCGCCCTCGACCATGGCGTGAACCTGAACCTTCGTCAACGCCCCTTCGAGTTCGCGTATGTTGGTGCTGGCTCGCGATGCGATGAAGTCAACCACAGCATCTGGTAGTTCAAGCCCGCGCAGCAGCGCTTTGCATCGCACGATCTCGATGCGCGTCTCGTATGACGGCGGCTCAACTTCCGCCACCAGACCCCACTTGAACCGGCTCACCAGGCGTTCTTCCAGATCGGGGATGTCCTCGGGCGGCGCATCCGACGACAGCACGATCTGCTTGCTCGCCTGGAACAAACTGTTGAACGTGTGGAAAAACTCTTCCTGCGTCTGGTCGCGTTTGGTGAGGAAGTGGATGTCGTCGATGATGAGGACATCCACATCGCGGAACTTGTGGCGGAAGGCGGACATGCGCCCACCCTGCACGGCCTCCATGAACTGCGTGACGAAACCCTCGCACGAAAGGTAATACATCACCGCGTCGGGCTGCGCTGCGCGAATGCGCAGGCACACCGCTTGCAGCAGGTGCGTCTTGCCCAACCCGACGTCACCGTGCACAAAGAACGGGTTGTATGCCTTGCCTGGGTTGGCCGCTACAGCTTGTGCTGCGGCGTGCGCGAGACGATTGCCCGGACCAATCACGAAATTGTCAAACGAGTAATCAGGATTGATGACCAGACCATCGGAACGGCTGATCGCATCGTCCGAGGTCTCGTTCCATGCCTCGACGATGGCTGCGGCGGGTTCGAGTTCCTCCTCGGGTCCGATGAAGCGGATGCCGATGAGCCAGCCGGAGACGGCCTGCAGGGCCTCATTGAACGCGGCGAGGCACTGTTTCTGCAGGTAATCGCGGTGGACATCGGATTCCGCGCGGACGCGCAGCACCCCGCGCGACACGCCCAGCGGCACGAGTTCCTTAAACCATTGGCGGCAGAGGGTTGGATGCTGCGCCTGAAGGTGCGCGAGCAATCGCTGCCAGATCATGCGATCGGGTTCGGTCATGGAGGCCTGCCTGAAAATCCGTTACTGACGAAGTGTGTGATCGTGCCGGCGGGCTTCAGCGATGGGGAACGCACGAGGTCGCTGCGAGTTGTCCTTCGGCTTGTTCATGGACGACAAACGTAACCGCTCCGAGGCTCCGTGTCAACAGGGTGTGAAGAGACTTTGTGCAAGTGGCTCTAGCGGCCACGGCGCGGGGGTCGAGAGCCGCGTTCGGCGTCGGCGAGCTGCTGCTCGTAGCGCTCCTTGTTCGTCTTGTGGTCCATCAGGATCAACGCGCGTCGAGCGTGTCGCGTACCGGCGACTTCGGCCAGGCGGTCGCGCGCCATGCCCAGATGCGTACGGCGGGAAATGTGCGTGAGGACCATCGCCTCGCACTCCGCCACGCGCAGCCACTCCGCGATGTCATCCACATGCATGTGCATCCCCACACGGGCACGCTCCTTGTGCTCCGCCTCGAAGAACGTACACTCCGTCACGATGATCTGCGCCTTGCGCACGTCCGGACGCACGAGGTGCGGTCCGGGGACCGTGTCGCCCACATAAGCGATCAGCGGAATCTCCAGGATTCGCGTGATCTCCTCGCCGCGGTCCTTGAGTTCGCGCAGTTTCTCCTGCGGAAACTCCACGAACTCGGGCTTGAGCTTCGAACGCTTCTCGACAACGACGTACCCCAGCGACGCCGACGTGTGCTCCGTCGCGAACGCACGCAGCACGATGTTGTTCTTGATCTCGATCTCCTCCTCGGGCGAGATCTTGTGCAGTTCATACGGCGTGCGCTGGCCCTCAAGCTCGACGAAGCCCTCCATCATCTTCTCGACGGCCGGGGCCACGCGGGCATCGCAGATGATCTTGCCATCGCCCATGCCCTGGAACCGCCGCTGCGAGCAGTAGTACGCCAGGCCGCCGACATGGTCCA
Organism: uncultured Phycisphaeraceae bacterium; assembly: GCA_964614515.1. Taxonomy (GTDB): domain Bacteria; phylum Planctomycetota; class Phycisphaerae; order Phycisphaerales; family UBA1924; genus CAZTPJ01. Next base: position 19,837 of record CAZTPJ010000046.1, read on the forward strand.
TGTGGCCGTGGGTGAGCGCGACCCACTGACTCGGCAGCAGCGCCCGCGGGCAACACCCCATGTCAAAGCAGACATCGAGTTCCGGGATGCCGATGCAGGTGGCCTCGCCGGCGACGGAGATGCCCTGAATACGAAAGGGTGGGATGTACAGGAAGCCGAGTGATGCCTCGCGCGGAGGCGGCTTGGGAATCATCAAAAATCCTCCAGTCCCGGGCTGCCGCCACGGGAGGATGCACCGACCGATCAACCCCGCAGGCCAATGCTACGGGAGACAGGGGTGAGGGGCAAGGGGAGGGGCGAAGCGAGTCCCAAGGATGAGCATCATCACCAGGCGACTCCGAGTGCTTTGGCGCATGGGCGCAACGCGGAGGCAACGGCGTCCTGATTGCGCGACGCTCATTCTGTCGGACCCACGTCATCTTCGCCCCAACGGGGCGATGGGATGTAGCCACGGGTGGAGCAAGGCCGCTTTGGGCCATGCGGAACCCGTGGAATCCGGTCCCTGATATTCTCTTCTTGCCCCGAAGGGGCAAAGGAAGCATGTATCGTCGGTGGCGGGCGGACGGCGCGATGTCGGACGTGATGTACACCGTCAAGGCGCGGTCGTCGAAGTGGATTCACGACGCGTTCCCCGCCTTGCGCGGGTTCGCCTGGCAGGAGGGATACTCGGTCTTCTCAGTGAGATAGTCACAGGAAGCAGCCATCAAGCGGTACATCGCCGGACAGACCGAGAATCATAAAAAAGGAAGACTTCAAGTCGGAATTGTTGAGCTTGCTTCGGGCGCACGGGGTTGAGTTCGACGAGAAGTATGTGTTCGACTGAGCGGCCAGACAGTCGTGCGCCTCCTCTGCCCTTTTGGGGCAGGATCGTGAAAACGTACCCTCTTCCACGGGTTGCGCTTCGCCCGGCTGGCGCCGGGCTGCGCTTCACCCGTGGCTACATCCCTGCGCCCCGGTGGGGCGAAGACACAGACACATCGAATCCCGCTGGCAGTTTGTTGGTTGAGGCACGGCCGGGCAAACCTGCGGTTGCCTCCAACACTGCGGCAACAGGTTGCGGCGCGGGGTTGTGGGCCATACGCTCGGTGGATGGATGAGGCTTCGACAGGCTCGCGGGCTGAGGGTGAACGTGCGGCGGCGGATGGGGCCACCGGCGATGCGCATCCCTTGCCGCTTGAACCGGGGCCGCGCCTCGAGTCGCCGCGGCCCCCGGGCGAGGGGGGGGGACTGCCCGACACCCGCCGCGCGACGCCCGACGACCGCGACGCACGAGATGGCGAGACCGGCGATCGCCCCGTGCGCATCCGCGACTTCGGTGCGGCCGGGCCGCTGGCCATCATCGCCATGAGCGTCCCGCTGCTGGGGTCGATCGTTCTCTTCTGGATTGTGGCCAGGACCGATGCCGGCGCGTGGCTGCGGGAGCAGGATGGGATGGGCGTGGCGCTCTATGCCCTCGCGTTCGCCGTGTTGTCAGGTTTCGCGCTGATGCCGACGTATGCGGCCTCGGCCGTGGCGGGTTTCGCCTTTGGCGCGGTGACGGGCTCGATCGGCGCGATCGCGGGATATGTGGGTGGCGCGGTGATTGGATATGAGGTGGCGCGTCGGGCAGCGCGGCGCGATGTGTCGGACGTGATCGAATCAAGGCCGACATGGCGGGCCGTGCGCGATGCCCTGGTGAGCGATCGCGGGCTTGCGAAGACCACTGGGATCATCGCGCTGGTGCGTTTGCCGCCGAACTCGCCGTTTGCCTTGACCAATCTTGTGCTGTCATCGGTCAGCGCCCCGCGCATCGCGTTTGTGATCGGGACGCTGGTGGGCATGGCGCCGCGAACGGTGCTGGCCGTGTTCATCGGCGCCGGGCTGGATCAGTTGACCAAAGAAAGCCTCAAGCAGGCGGCGCCGACGTGGATGTTGTGGGTGGGGATCGGCGTGCTGCTGGTGGTGGTGCTGGTGATCGGTCAGGTGGCCACGCGTGCGGTGCATCGGGTCACGGGCGTCGCGCCGCGCGACGGCCGTGCCGGCGGGGCTTGACAACTCGGGGTGAAATCTGGTACGTTGTGAACCGGAAAGAAGGGCTCCGCGCGTGTCCCGCGATCGGTCCGCGCGTGGTCAACAGGGTCGATAACGAGGAGCGGATAATGCTGCGAGTGATCCTTGCCGTCGTTGGGGCCGGAGCGCTGGTCACGGCCGGCATGCATGAATACGAAGATGAAGGCTACTTCGGCCCCACAGACTCCGGCAGTTCGTTCGTGAACTGGGAGAACCATCCGATCCACGGCCTGGCGCTGACGCCCGATGGCTCGCACCTGCTCGTCACGAACACGCCCGACAACCGCCTTGAAGTGTACTCGCTCACCGGCGGCTCGCCACGGCACATCGGCTCCGTGCCCGTCGGGCTTGACCCTGTCTCCGTTCGCGCAAGAACGAACGATGAGGTCTGGGTCGTCAATCACATTTCAGACTCGATCAGCATCGTGGACCTTCCGACGATGCGCGTCCGCGCGACGATCGAGACGGCCGATGAACCCTTTGATGTGGTCTTCGCGGGCACGCCGCAGCGCGCCTTCGTCGCGTGTTCACAGGTGAACGTCGTGCAGGTGTTTGATCCGCTGAATCCCACGGCCGCGCCGAGCGTTGTCGCCATCGGCGGCGAAGATCCGCGGGCGATGGCCGTGAGCCTCGATGGTCAGCAGGTGTATGTGGCCGTGTGGGAATCTGGGAATGCCTCGACGATTCTCGGGGGAGGTGCTGATGGTCCCGGGACGATTGGTTTCCCGCCGAATGTGGTGAGCAACCCGCTCGGGCCGTATGGCGGCGTGAATCCTCCGCCGAACGCGGGCAACTCGTTCAGTCCCGCGATGCGTCCCGGCAATCCACCGCCGCCGCGCGTGGGGATGATCGTCAAGCGCGATGACCAGGGACGGTGGATGGATGACAACAACCGGGACTGGACAAACTTCGTCTCAGGGCCGAACGCCGCCTCATCGGGGCGTATACCCGGTTGGACGATGCCGGATCGCGATCTGGCCGTAATCGATGCGTCATCGCTGGGCGTGAGTTATGTCACGGGTCTGATGAACATCAACATGGGGATCGGCGTGAACCCGGCGACGGGGGATGTGACCATCGTGGGGACCGACGGCATCAATGAAGTTCGCTTTGAGCCGAACGTCAACGGCGTTTTCATTCGCGTGCTGATGGCGACGGTGGGGGCGGGCGGCATGGGCACGCCGTCGATCGTGGACCTCAATCCACACCTGACGTACACAACACCGACGATTCCGATGCCCGAGCGATTGCGCTCGATCGGTGATCCGCGCGCGGTCGTGTGGGACTCGACGGGTCAGCGCGGCTATGTGGCCGGGATGGGGTCGAACAACGTCATTGTGATCGATCCATCCGGCGCGCGGGCCGGTTTGAGCCAGACCATTCCCGTCGGCGAAGGCCCGACGAGCCTGGCGATCGATGAATCGCGCGATGCGCTGTATGTGCTCAACCGCTTCGAAGGATCGATCTCCGTGGTGAGTCTGTCGAGCGAGACGGAAGTCGCGCGGATTCCGTACTTTGATCCAAGTCCGCAGGCTCTCAAGGTCGGACGCAAGCATCTGTATGACACGCATCTGACCTCCGGCCTCGGGCAGTCATCGTGCGCGTCGTGCCACGTCGATGCGCGGATGGATCGTCTCTCGTGGGATCTTGGCGATCCTCCGGGCGCGGTGAAGTCGCTGGCGGGGTTGAATCTCGGCGCGGGCATTCCGGGCCTTGAGCCAAACACCACACCGGTTCCCTTCGCGCCGTTTCATCCCATGAAGGGACCGATGACCACGCAGACGTTGCAAGGCATCATCGGCCTTGAGCCGCATCACTGGCGCGGCGATCGCCTCGGTCTCGAAGAGTTCAACCCCGCATTCGAGGGCCTGCTCGGCAACGATCGACAACTCACGCCCGCGGAAATGCAGGAATTCGAGGACATGCTGGCGACGATTCACTTCCCGCCAAACCCTAACCGCAACTTCGACAACACACTGCCGCAGACGTTGCCGCTCCCCGGACACTTCACGTCCGGGCGGTTCAGCCCCGCGGGACAGCCGTTGCCGCCCGGCCGTCCCAACAACGGATTGACTTTGTATCGCAGCACGGCCCGCCGACTCGATGGCGGCGCGTTCGCATGCGTGACATGCCACACGCTGCCCACGGGCGCTGGCGCGGACATGGTCTTCTCCGGCGGCATGTTCCAGCAGATCGCCCCCGGACCCAACGGCGAGCGGCACATCCAGGTCGTCTCCGTCGATGGCTCGACGAATCGCGCCATCAAGACGCCGCACCTGCGAAACGTTCACGAGAAAGTCGGCTTTGAGACAACCCAACTCGAAAGCCGCGCCGGCTTTGGCTTCCTGCATGATGGCAGCGTCGATTCCATCGCCCGTTTCGTCAGCGAACCCGCGTTCAACACGGCCAGCGATCAGGAAGTCGCCGACCTCGTCGCCTTCATGCTCTGCTTCGCGGGATCGGAACTCCCGCAAGGCTCGATCTTCAATCTCCTCGAACCCCCCGGCCCGCCAAGCATCGACACACACGCGGGTGTGGGCAAGCAAGTCACCGTCTCGAGCCTTGCCACGCTTCCGGCGCCGATGCTCTCGCGCATCACGAGCATGCAGCAGATGGCCAGCCAGGGCCGTATCGGCATCGTCGTCAAGGGACGCATCAATGGTGAGGCGCGCGGCTTTGCGTATCAGAATGGCAACTATCAATCAGATCGTGCGGCCGAGGTCGTCTCGCCCGCCGCGCTGCTCGCCATGGCCGCGCCGGGGTCAGAGTTGACCTACACGGCCGTGCCGACCAAGACGGCCGTGCGCATCGGCATCGACCGCGATGAAGATGGCCACTTCGACCGCGATGAACTCGACCGCTGCGCCGACCCGGCCGACCCGACCTCATTCCCCGGCGCCCCCGGCAACCCGGACTGCGACGCCTCCACCGGCCCGGGCGTCCTCGACATCTTCGACTTCCTCTGCTTCGGCAACGCCTTCTCGGCCGGACAGCCGTATGCGTGTGATTGCGATGTGAGCACCGGGCCGGGCATCTGCGATGTGTTTGATTTCCTGTGCTTCGGCAATGCGTTCGCGGCGGGGTGTGAGTAGCGTTCCGGAAAACATCCGAGTGCATCGGTCGAGCAGGACTCAAATTTGAGTTGCACAGGTGTCGAACTGACAGGTCAGCTCTGGCAAGGCGCACGAGGAACTCTGAGGTTCCTACGAGACATCGGGCGGACGAGCAAGGGTTGCATCCGCAGCAAGCATCTGAGCGAGGATCTTTCTGGACGGTTTATCAGCGGGCCACCCGACGACGTGGGCGTGTTGTGGATTCTCAAGGAGTGGAGCGGGGACTACGTCCAGAGGTGTCCGAATCCGCACGGAGCGCGCCGTCAGATCTGCCCTTCCGTACAACTGCTTGTTGCGTTGCATCGCCACATTGCGCCCGTGAGTCCAGATTTCCGATTCGGCGAGGTTCGCATGGCGTGTGACGGAGATGTTCAAATCGTCAGGTGGCATGAACGCGTCTGCCTTGACCGTGCCGTTCGAAGATCGAATCCAGCATGACGCTATGACGAATCTGGAGAGCCGTTCGTTGTCGCCGATTGGGTCGAACTCGGACATACGGCTACCTGCTTCGGACCTCGTGGATCAGTTGGACGAGGACGACTGGAAGATGACCCAGAAACGGTTCGGTTCCGTACCGTCGACTCAGCCCTAAGAGAGCGGCGTAGTGGAGGTTGCCATCCGGGCTGATACTAATCGAGAGCGTCCTTCTGGCGGAGAAATGCCACTCGAACGTCACATGGCCGTCAGGCTCAGCGCCAACTGACGGAGGACTCAGCCCGGGAGGAAGCGATTGAACGAAGCGCTTGGCTTCAGCAATCGTCTCCGGCAGCACGGCTGCAGCGTCGTAGCCGTCCCACCCGGAGGCGGAACAATCCTGTGCGACATCCGCCAGCTCATCGAACACGTTGGCAAAGCCAGCGCTCGCCGGCAGTTGCATTTCTTGCCAGCGACGTTCGGACTCTCTGTTGATGCTCTGTCCGTCGTCGCTCACGGCAGGTGAAGGGTGATTAGCCAGGAATGTCGAAGAGATCGTTGCCAACATGATTCTGCTCATCGACACAACTCCAGTCCCTTGTCTTTCATCAAGCGGAAGAACACGCTATTCTTTAGCCAATGTAGATCCGCCAGACGACGTTCAATACTATCCATGTCCGCCCCGAAGGGTGCTGGACACAGAGCGTCGATGTCGAGCAGAACACTCGCGCGGAGTGGGTCGGACGTTTCGCTCGTCAGCACGGTTCGGATGACATTGACCAAGTACGGGTGTCCCGGCACACCAAGCACATCACGGTAGAAGAATCCGCGTGTGGGCATCTCGTCCACGGGGTGGGCGAGTCTCACGAAGTAATCGTCCAGTTCGACCCCACCGTTTCCCATCGGCAGCTCAAGTCGATTGATGAATCGAACACCAAGGCGATCAATCTCTGTTGGTTCAGCCAGCCCTACGTGGATCGTCCAAAGGCGAATTGCTTCCTTGTGGAACTCCGACCAACTCTCATAGGGTCGCAGACGACTGAGTGCGAACCCGTCGCGAGTGAACTGGGCCACATACTTCGAGTCCAATGAAGTCGCTCGCAATCCAACCCAGCCGTATGCTTGAGTGGAGGAGGAGGATGAAATTTGTCGGGCCTGCGCCGGCTTGTCCAGTCTGAACTCAGAATTGAAGCTGAACGAATGCACGGATTCGACAGAGGGATAGTCGAGGAGCGACTCTTTGATGTGGGGCGTGACACGGGCTTCTTCCCAATCGCTTCCCGCCCGAGTCTGAAGGTGGATCACAGCTTCGACGATCGGCGCGCGCGGCAAGTGCTCGAACGTCTGCGACAAATCGATTGCGAATGGCTTTGCTATCGGCATACCGGTATGACCATAGGCGGCGCAGCGGCATTCCATCGGAGATTTCGGTCCGTCCCGTTGGTGAGATGGAGCCAAACCACTCGGCATGAGTAGTGAGGTTTGTCGTGCTTCCCGCGCCTACTCTTCCGCCCCCCGCGGACGATTCACGCCCGGGTCACCACAGGAACGCGACTATGGCCACCAACGGCACGATTACCCAGGTCATCGGATCAACCTTTGACATCCAGTACCCCGAGGACCAACTCCCCGAGATCTACAACGCCGTGAGGGTCGAGGGGGATACGCCCGTGGGTAAACTCCGCCTCACTGGGGAAATCCAGCAGCACCTCGGCGGCGGCCGGGTCCGGGCCGTGGCCCTTGGTTCGACTGACGGCCTGCGGCGCGGAATGACATGCCTTGACACCGGTTCGCCTGTGACGGTCCCGGTGGGCGAGCCGGTTCTTGGCCGTGTCTTCAACCTGCTTGGCGATGCCATCGACAAACTGCCGGAGGTGAGCGGTGTCCAGCGTCGTCCGATTCACCGCGCTCCGCCCGAGTTCAGCCAACTCAATCCCAACACCGAAATCCTCGTCACGGGCATCAAGGTCATCGACATGCTCTGCCCGTTCGTCCGCGGCGGCAAGATCGGCCTCTTCGGCGGCGCCGGCGTCGGCAAGACGGTCATCATCCAGGAGATGATCGCCCGCGTCGCCCGCGAGTTCGGCGGATACAGCGTCTTCTGCGGTGTCGGCGAGCGCACCCGCGAGGGCAACGACCTCTGGCGAGAAATGAAAGAGGCCGAGTACACCGACGAGAACGGCAAGAAGGCCCACGTCATCGACAAGGTCGCGATGGTCTTTGGCCAGATGAACGAGCCGCCGGGCGCGCGCCTCCGCGTGGCGCTCTCCGGCCTGACCATGGCCGAAGAGTTCCGCGACTCATCCGGTAAAGAGACGATGATCTTCATCGACAACATCTTCCGCTTCACGCAGGCGGGGTCGGAAGTCTCCGCGCTCCTCGGCCGTATGCCCAGCGCCGTGGGATATCAGCCGACGCTCAGCACCGAGATGGGCGAGTTGCAGGAGCGCATCACATCCACGGCCAAGGGCGCGATCACCTCCGTCCAGGCGATCTACGTCCCCGCCGACGACCTGACCGACCCCGCGCCCGCCACCGCGTTCGCCCACCTCGACGCCTTTGTCGTGCTCAGCCGCGGCATCGCGGAAAAGGGCATCTATCCGGCCGTCGATCCCCTCGCGTCCACCTCGCGAATCCTCGACGCGGGCATCATCGGCCAGCGGCACTATGACGTGTCCCGTCGCGTGCAGAAGATTCTCCAGCGGTACAAGGACCTTCAGGACATCATCGCCATTCTCGGCGTCGATGAGTTGTCTGAAGAAGACAAACTGATCGTCAGCCGCGCCCGCAAGATCGAGCGCTTCCTTTCGCAACCATTCTTCGTCGCCGAACAGTTCACCGGCTTCAAAGGCGTCTACACGCCGCTCGATCAGACGATCGACTCGTTCGAGCGCCTGTGCAACGGCGAAGGCGACGACCTGCCCGAAAGCGCGTTCATGTACGTCGGAACGCTCGACGATGCACGGGCGAAGGCGGCGAAGGCGGGGTGAGATTGACCCGTTATGGCAGGTCGGTGGTATGATTCATACATGCATCCCAGTGAACTCAAAGCGCTGATTGATCGCCGCCCGTTTCAGCCTATCCGCTTGCATATCACCGGCGGCGAAACCGTGGACATCACCCATCCAGACGCGGCCGTCGTGTCACGATCTCTGGTGTGTGTAGGCCTCGGTCGCCTTCCCGATGGCGTGGTTGAGCGGATGAATTGGTACAACCTCGTGCATGTCGTCAAGGTTGAGCCGATCCACCACACGGAGAATGGTCGTCGAGGCCCGCGGCGGAAGTCCGCATAGGTGTTCGTCACACGGCGGAGGTTACGTCGTTTTCCGGCTCTGTGTTCACGGCCTTGAAGAGTTCGCGGAACTTGTCGCGGACGAACGGATGAAGCGACTGCGCGTATGACTCCGACAGTTTGCGCATTCGGATGAGTTCGAGCACATCAGAGAGATCACGCAGCCGCGCCGGATTCGTCATGCCCGACGCGAGTTTGAGTTCGATCAATGTGCTGAGGCCGACATACCGAATGCCATCTTGCTCAACGGCGACACCCACAGGGTCTGGGAACGCAACGGGCTTCGGTTTTCCATCGCCGGGAAAGTCTCCGGCGACGAGGAACTCGATGCGCACGCCGCGTTCAGCATCGCGCAGGGACTTCGCGCCGGGAAACGCTCGAACGTAACCCAGTCCATCGAGAGACTCATGGATTCGCTTGAGACCATCGGGCGTGATCAAGAGGTCGATGTCCTCCGTGAACCGTCGATAGCCGTGGTGAAACAGCGCCATGCCGCCCGCGACCGCGTATGCGACGCCAATCGCGTCCAGCCTCGCCGCGATCTGGCGCAACGAATCATGGACAGCGCTGCGGTCCTCGAAATGGCGACTACCCTCGGCCAAAGCCCACCTCGGATCGCGATCGAGTAAATCCTCGTATATGACCACAAATGAATCGTAGTCCGCACGTCGCGGACGCTCTCGCCGTCGAAATTCACGTCTGCCTATCGACTTCAAGTTCGCTGCGAAACTCACCTTCCGGATGCACCCACACCACATCCACCGGCAGCGCCGCCGCGTTCACCGCCCGCAGCGAGAGTCGCCGCTGACGCACGATCGCTCGCGTCGTCGTATACGCATACGGCCGATACCCACGCGACATCAAAAACTCCGCGAGCGCGCCCGGCGATGTGCCCGCTTGCGCGAGCATCTCGGCGTTGACCTCCGTCAGGATCAGCGGCTTGTGCTTCTCGATGAAGTTCGCCATGCCGCGCAGCGCGCGGACCTCATACCCCTCGATGTCGAGTTTGATCACCACCCGCCCGTGGACCGGCAGCGCGAGATCATCAAGCCGCACGATCTCCGCGGTGGTGAGGCTCTGATGCCGTCCGCGATATCGTGATGGCGGCGGCGCGAACGTGCCCGCGCCGAGGTTGTCATCGCCGGGCACGATCAAGTCGCTCACCGCGCGAACATCGCCCAGGCCCGCCTCGTGAATCTCGATGATCCCGCCGAGATTGTTGGTCTCGACGTGCCAGCGCAGTTGTCGCAGCACACTCGGATTCGGCTCAAACGCATGCACGCGCCCGGCCGTGCCGACACGCCACGCCGCCAGCAGCGAGACCAGGCCGATGTTCGCGCCGCCATCGATGAACGTGTCACCCGGACGCAGCGCCCGCCACACCACCATCTGCGTCGGAACATCCGGATAGCGCCGTAGCGCGAACGTGAGCCGCTGAAAGTAATCCGCGCAATTGAGGCGAAGGCGATACCCATGCCACATCGCGCGTGTCTCATGCACGCCCTCGCACCGCCACGCGCCCCCAAACGCCGCCACGCACGCCTCCATCAATCCCACCGATCGCGGCAACTCGCACCGCGAATACGCCGAAACGCCCGCTCGCATCACGCGATGCATCGCGCGAGCCAGCCACGGCCGTCGCGCCGACATCCGCTCATCCCACCGGCGCAGCGCGGTAACCCATCGCCACTTGTTGTCGCGAAGGCGATCGTCCGCCGGTGCATCGCCCCGCGGCGCAGGCGGCGCTTCGCCCAGGCGTTCGCCCGTCGCGGAAGAAGGCAAACACCCCGCATCGCCCGCCCGTGATCCCGAAACTGTCTGACGCGTACTCACAGAGCGACTCTATTCGATCGAGCCAGGCGTGGGTGCGGTACGACCGATCGCCGCAGCACAAGTCATCGCCCGCGCCGCTTGACCGAAATCGGAGTCGGCCTAGCCTTTGGCCGATGATTGCTCGCGAGCCTCTCCCCCACCCGGGCGGCTCCGGACTTCTTGGGCAAACCCCAAGTTTTCCCCGATAGCTCAATGGTAGAGCGAGCGGCTGTTAACCGCTAGGTTCCAGGTTCGAGCCCTGGTCGGGGAGTTC
>CAZTPJ010000047.1:0-29214 GCA_964614515.1 uncultured Phycisphaeraceae bacterium
ACCGTCGGCGGCGGCTGCGCCACGCGAGAGAGCAGCGACAAGATTCGCGCCCCGGCCTCTTCCGTATCGTCGGCCGTGGCCATCGGCAGGCCAAGGTCCACCACCGCGATGTGAATGGGCTGAGTCTGGATGACGGCCGTGGCCTCACGCCCCGTCCCGGCCCGCAGCGCACGCACGCCCATCGGCTCCAGGAGCGCCGGGATGTGGTCCACCCACGATTGCGGCTGCCACCCGCCATAGGACAACAGCAGGTTCAGCCGCCCCCCGGCCGGCGTCCCCCCGGAGGGTTCGATCGGCTCGGGATGTCGGCGCGCAAGGACCATGGCTGCTTCTCTTCCGGCAACGCCGATGCCGGACAATTCGACGGCCAATCTGCGATCAGAAGCCCCCGGACACGAATCCACGGCCGTCAGAGCCTGCCAGTGCCCCCCGCGACCCACCCCCCGAGTGCCGATTTGGCAGGCCGAACCCGTTGCCTCCGGTGGTGCGGGCGTCCCGCCTGCACCCAATCCTTCGGCCCACGTGGAGCAGGGGCCACGCCTCGTCATACACCATGTAGCACCACGGGTCATCGCCATCGACCACGCCGTCCGGATCGCCGGTCGTGCCGTCGTCCGTCACGTCATAGTGCCAGGCGATGCGATGGCCGTGAAGAATGGTTCCGCGCGGCGCGAAGCATCAAGATCGGCGGCCGATCTTGATGGCACGATGGAGGTTCACCGTGATGCCACCCTGCCACGAAGGAGGCTCAACGTGATGCCACCCGCCGATTTCATCTGAATACTCACCCGGAAACCAACTGCCGCAATCGTGCAAGGAGTCCGGTGCCGTATGCCATCGCCACCGCAGCGTCAAAACGGTCAGCGAGTCGAACGAACTCCTGTCCCCACCCACTACTCACACTGACCTCCTGAATGGGGCCGGTTGGTGCAAACAGCACCGTGAGGTCCAAACGTGGCGGCAGCGAACCTGACTCGATGCGGGAGATAAGACCATCAATCTCCCGCAAGGCAGCCTCAGCATCCTTCCAGCAGGACCATGCGAAATCGTTGTCAGGTCGTGCGAGGAACGTGCGTGCCTCGCGAAGAACCATGACCAGATTCTGATGTTTCGTGCTCATAGATGGCTCGCGATCACTCCGCCGAACAATGATTAGACGGATCCGTCTAACACCCCGGAAACGCTCCGGGGGTCAGCATAACGCGCCCGCACGTGCGGGGACGGGATCAATGCAAGTACAGGGTAGAAAATAACTTCTATCCTTGACGGGTTGTTCGCTGGGATGGCATTGAGATGTTCCCTCCGTCGTGCCACAAAGATCGGTCTTCCGACCTTGGTGCGTGGGGCGTCCGACGTGGCGGCAGCAGCCGTGAGAGGCGCGGGAGGCGTGGATTGTGGCCAGGGTGCAACGACCATCGCAGTACAGTCTACCAGAATGCTGTTCAAGTTGCAAGCGGCCCGAAACCTCACAATTCTGTCGTACAACCCCCCGCGCCCGCAACCCCCGCTGCCAAGCCGTGCAATTGCAGCACGCGGTTCCGGATCAGCAGACCGGCGGCGCTACACCGCCCGAAGCATCAAGGCAGCGCCGCGAGAATCGCATCCACGTTCTGCTTCGCATCCCCGAAGAGCATCTGGGTGTTGTCGCGGAAGAACAGCGGGTTCTCGACCCCGGCGTAGCCCGTCGCCATGCCGCGTTTCATCACGATCGACGTCCTGGCCTTCCACACTTCGATCACGGGCATGCCCGCGATGGGGCTGCCGGGATCATCCTGCGCGGAGGGGTTCACGATGTCGTTGGCCCCGATCACCAGCGCCACATCCACCTGATGAATGTGCGGATTGATCTCTTCCATCTCCAGCACGATGTCGTACGGCACGTTCGCCTCGGCCAGCAGCACGTTCATATGTCCCGGCAGTCGCCCGGCCACGGGATGAATCGCAAACTCCACCTTCACGCCCTTGGCGCGAAGCCTTCGCGTCACCTCGGCAAGTGAATGCTGCGCCCGCGCCACGGCCATGCCATAACCGGGCACGATCACCACATGCTTCGCCCGCGCGAGCAACTGGGCCGTGCCCGCCGCGTCGATTGAACGAACGTCGCCCTGGGCCGCGGCCGAGGCAGTAGATGTCGCCCCCCCCTCCGTCCCGAACCCGCCGAGGATGACGGACACGATCGAGCGATTCATCCCGCGACACATGATGTATGACAGGATCGCGCCGCTCGAACCCACCAGCGCGCCGGTGATGATGAGCAGGTCATTCTCCAGCATGAACCCCGCCGCCGCCGCCGCCCACCCCGAATAACTGTTGAGCATCGACACGACCACCGGCATGTCCGCCCCGCCGATGGCCATGACAAGATGCACGCCGAGGATGCCCGTCAGCGCCGTCGCAATCAACAACGGCCACAACCCCGTCCCCTCCGCGCCGACGAACATCACGCCCAGCACGATCGTCACCACCACGGTCGCCGCGTTCATCATGTGCCGCAGCGGCAGAATCAGCGGCTTGCCCGACAGCGTTCCCTGCAACTTGCCAAAGGCGATGATCGACCCCGTGAACGTGATCGAACCCACGCACACGCCGATGAACGTCTCGACGCGATGAATCGTCGTCTCGATGGCCGTGCCATGCTCCATCGGACTGATCGTCATCGCCACGCCGACGAGCACGGCCGCAAGCCCTACAAAACTATGCAAAATCGCCACGAGTTGCGGCATTGAGGTCATCTGCACGCGCGACGCCACCAGCGCCCCCACCACCGCGCCGGGAATTAAGATCACGCCCAGCAGCCAGAGCGAGGCGGGTTGCATGAGCGCGGCCGTGGCCACCAGCGCCAGAGCCATGCCCAACATGCCGAACATGTTGCCGCGGCGTGCTGTCTCTGGATGCGACAACCCGCCGAGGCTGAGGATGAACAGCGCCCCGGCGACGATATAGCAGGCTGTGACGAGCGATTCGATCGCCAGCCCGCCCGTCACCGGGCCCGACGCCGCCATTAACATGGTTCCGAGCGACTCGATGCCAAACCTCCTATCGCCTGAACATTCCGAGCATGCGCTTGGTCACGAGAAATCCGCCCACGACATTGACCATCGCCACGAGTACCGCGATCCCACCAAGCACCACTGCGGCCTTTCCCGCGCCGCCCTCCGCGCTGATCGCTCGCCCGCCGATGGCCAGCATCCCGCCGACGATGATGATTCCGCTGATCGCGTTGGTCACGCTCATCAGCGGCGTGTGCAGCGCGGGCGTCACGTTCCACACCACCTGCCACCCCACAAAGCACGCCAGCACAAACACCGTCAAATGTGCCAGAAACCCTGCCGGCGCAAACGCTCCAACACCAAGCAGCAGCGCACCCGCAAGCCCAAGCCACATCAGACTCCGCACGCGCTTCGTGCCCTTGCCCGCCACGGCCATTTCCGCCGACGCCGGCTCCGCGCTCGGCGACGATGGCTCACCCTCGGCCGTCTGCGCTGGAGGGGGGGGCTTTGGCGGCGGCCACATCAGCCGCCCCTCGCGCAGCACCAGCGCGCCGCGAATCACTTCATCATCTTCATTGACATCCAACTTCGTCCCGCCGAGTTCCTCCACCAGGTTCACCAGACACGTCGCGTACAACTGGCTCGACTGCGACGCCATGCGGCTGGGCAAATCCGCAAACCCGATGATCGTCACGCCCTTATGCACCACGACCTGCCCGGGCTTGGTCAGCGCACAGTTGCCACCCTGTTCGGCCGCAAGGTCCACGATCACCGAGCCGTCGGCCATGCTCTCGACCATGCCGGCTGTGATGAGTTTCGGCGCGGGCTTGCCGGGAATCAGCGCGGTGGTCACGATGATGTCCACCTCCATCGCCTGCTGCGCGAAGAGTTCCATCTCCGCCGCGATGAACGCCGGTGACATTTCCTTCGCATATCCGCCCGCGCCCGCGCCCTCTTCCTCGAAATGCAGATCAAGGAACTCCGCGCCCATGCTCTGCACTTGTTCCTTGACGGCCGGTCGCGTGTCAAACGCGCGAACGATCGCGCCAAGCGCCCGCGCCGCCCCGATGGCCGCAAGACCCGCTACGCCAGCCCCGATCACCATCACCTTCGCCGGTTCGATCTTGCCCGCGGCCGTGATCTGCCCCGCAAAGAATCGCGGGAAGTGGTGCGCCGCCTCGATGATCGCGCGATACCCCGCGATGTTCGCCATCGCCGAGAGCGCATCCATCTTCTGCGCCCGCGTCACACGCGGCACACAGTCCATCGCCAGCACCGTCGCGCGCCTCGCCGCGAGCATCTCCACCAACTCGCGATTCTGCGCGGGCCAGATAAACCCGATCAACATCCCACCCTCGCGAAGGAGTTCAGCCTCGTGAACCCCGGCCGTGGGATGCGCCTCGGGCGCACGAACCTTCAGCACGACATCGCTCGACGCCCAGACCTCTCGCACATCCGCCGACACCGTCGCTCCCGCCTCGGCGAACGCGGCGTCGGACATGTCAGACCCCACGCCCGCGCCCGCCTCGACGATGATCTCAAAGCCCATCTTCACCAGGCGCAGCACCGCCGCGGGCGTCGCCGCCACGCGCCGCTCACCGGGATGCACTTCCTTGGGTATGCCGATGCGCACAGATCAACGCTCCTGGGAGCAGCGAGTGTAGCGCGGTACGAAGTCATGAGTTCAGTCGGATTTGAGCGCGAGACCGCAGGTTCACGGTGTTTCGTCAGCCGGCCGAGCATCGACGATCCCCGACAGATCGAAAACAAACAGGACATGTACATAGGGTCCTCGCGGTGCGGCTCCGCGCTTGAAACCGACGGCGGCGAGACGGCGTCCATCGGCGGACAGACTCGGAACTGGATTGACAACGTCGGCTCGGCATGCGGCAATCCAAGCACGACGCTCAATGTCGCGAACGGCGACAAAGTCGAATGCCTGGCTCATCATCCCGACGGCGAGAAACCTACCGTCACCCGACAGGTCCATGTCATGCCACGCGTTGTTGAACATGCTCGGTGGCGCAAGCAGCCCGGCCGACTCGCCGGTATCGAGGTTGATCCCCAACACCGCCGCACGGACGGAACCCGCACCAATGAACGCCATCTTTCCATCCGGTGTCACAACCGGAGCAGCGCCTGTCGAGATCATGGGCGTGAGCGCGGTCGTGGATCCCGAAGGGAACTCATATTCGCCGAGGCGCGCGAGGTTCGGAGCCAGATTGTAGACGACCACTCTTGCTATTCTCCGTTCGTATGATTCAGCGAACCCGGACGTCATGACCAGTCGATCGGGGTCGACCAGACGATTCGCAACCACGATGAGGGTATCAGGTCGTGATGTCTCCGGCATCGACTCCTCGATGAGTGTTCGAATCTCGCCCGTCGTGCGGTTCCACGATCGCACCACGGATTTCCTGCCCACCCGGCCTGTGATCAACACCGACTCGCCCGCGTCACAGAACGCGACGATGGGCGAGTTCCAATGCGGCATTCGCCCGAGTCGATCAACGATGTTCTTCGCGCTGGCTCGTCGGCGACCGGATCTGAGATCAACGCACTCGATCAAAACCGAGCCGTAGTCGCTCGCGCGAAACACGTCCCGCCCGTTTGGGTGGAAGACAAGTCTTTCATATGTCGCCCCCTTCAACATGATCGAACGCAGTTCAATCCCTGAATCAGAGTCGATCGTCGCGATGCGGTCGGCAAAGTCCATGAACGGCTTGAGCCAACCGACATCCTTCTCAATCGTCCACGCGGCGAGGCGCATCGAGGGCCAGAATTGCCAGTTGCTAACCACACCCTGTCGCGGTGCGCCCAGTCCCAGACAAAGGCCGTAGGTCGCAGTGACGACGAGTGTAACAACCGCGATGATCGCGATTCGGCGAATCGTCGTTCGTCCCTGGCGCGGCGCGCGCTTGTGGAAGTCCAGCCCGCACTCAGGACACACCGCAGTGGCGCCATCGCCCGCGTCGACGTGGGCGCGAAGGTTGTAGTTGCACCTTCGACAGTGCGGCTCTCCCTTTGTTTGTCGGTTCGCTCTCACCCAAAGCACACGCCATGTGATTACCAGCAGCAGCAGCCCGACCACAACCCCCGCCCACTCCGGCCAGTAATGCACCAACAGCCGCCACAGATCGACGGCCGGCGTGTGCATGTGTACATAGACCACATCCCCGCTCGAAGAGAACTCCGCCGAAACGATCTGTGGGGAGTGGTCGAACTCGAGGGTGAAAGTCGGATCAATTCGTACCGGACGGGACAGTTGCATCGTTTTAGTGTACCAGCAAGTCGCTCGAGATGCGGCGCGAAACGATCCCGCCTGGAATACTCACGATGCACGGCGCATCGGCTGTCGATACGGCTCGTTCCCACAATATTCCGGCCGGTCATCCAGCCTGACATGCAGCCACGCCACACTCGCCCCGGCCGTGTTCAGCCACACAGGCTGGCGTCCGATGCGCTGGCCCATCGCTTCCGCGACGGCGCAGCACCGCCGCAGGCGTCGCCGCCACGCGCCGCTCGCCGGGATGGACTTCCTTGGGTATGCCGATGCGCACAGGTCAACGCTCCTGGGAGCAGCGAGTGTAGCGGCAAGATAGGCAACGCGTACGGCCGCCACAAGCCGGAGAGTTGGCCCCGCGCGACCCGGCCAAACACGGATAACCAATCCATCCCGCCCCAGGTGAACGTCCAAGGGGGGGGAACTCGGGAGGGGGTCTTGCGTCCGCCGTAAACGACTGTAGAATCGCTGGTTGTCGCCGGACGCCGCAGGTCGCGTCCGGCGTACATGACTGTCCGATGAACGAACACAGTGGCGATAACTCAGGGAGGTTGAACTCATGCGCTGGTTGACATGTGTGTGTGCGCTGATCACGTCGACTTTGATCGTTCACCATGCGGGGGCACAACCCCTCACCACGGCCTTCACCTATCAAGCCGAGTTGCAAAGCGCTGGAACCCCCGCGTCGGGTCCGTTTGACTTCCGGTTCCGGCTTTATGATGCGGCCGTGGGCGGCGCGCAGGTCGGCCCGACGCTGTGCATCGCCAACCTGGCCGTCGATGAAGGCCGATTCACCGTTGAGATCGACTTCGGGCCGGTCTTCACCGGCTCCGCCCGCTATCTCGAAGTTGATGTCCGCCCGTTCACGGGACTCGCATGCGGCAACGCTTTCGGGTTCACCACGCTCTCACCCCGGCAGACGCTCACGGCCGTGCCCAACGCCGCGTATGCGATCAACGCCGCCAATACCAACACGTTTGGCAATCAGCCTCCTTCGTTCTTCCAGAACGCATCGAATCTCAATGCGGGCACGATCGCCGACACCCGCCTCTCAACCAATGTTTCAACGCTCAGCGGGCCGCAAACCTTCACCGGCACAAAGTCGTTCACGGCCTCCCCGGCGTTCAATTCCGCCGGTGCGCCCTTCACCGTCAGCAACTCCACGCGCATCACCAACCTCAACGCCGACTTGCTCGACGGCCTCGACAGCAGCGCCTTCGCCGTGTCGAATCACACGCACGATGCCGCCGCCATCGTCAGCGGCACGCTCAATGACGCCCGCATCCCGTCCACGATCGCGCGACTCAACCTCGGCAACGTCTTCTCCAACACCCAGTCCATCAACGTCGCCACGCAGACGCCGCTGACGCTCATCGGGTCGAACACCGGCGGAACGTGGGTCAATCTTCAGAACTCCGGCGGCGGCCGAACCTGGAACCTCATCGCCACCGGCAGCACCAACGGCGAAGGCGCGGGGAAACTCCTCGTGCGCGATCAGACAGGCGGCGCGGTCCGCGCGACGATCGATACGACAGGACGCGTCGGAATCGGCACCACCTCGCCCGAAGAACTGCTTCACCTCTCCGGCCCCGACGCGGGCGCACGCATCAGAAACACCAACGACACGGGCGGCGGACTCATTCAAAACACGTTCGGCGCCCTGCAACTGGGTTTGTTCAATCCGACGGCCTCCGCGTGGGGTGTCGTCCCCGCCAACAGCCGCAGGTTTTTCTTCGGCATGAACTCCGCCGGGCGGGTCGGCACGCTCACCAACACGAGCAGTTCCCCCGTCTTCCGAAACACCATCGACGATGGGAGTGGCAACGCCTCCTTCGCCGGAAACCTCACCGCCGCCAACATGCCGGCCGTCAAACATGCGGTGCGAACCACCGGCGTGGAAACCATCTCGAATGACTCGCGAACTGTCATCGAAGACATCACCGTCAACGTCCCCGCGAGCGGCTTCCTTTGGATCACCACTCGCGTGAACATCCACGCGTATACCGTAACGCCAACCGCTTCAACGGTGTTTCTCGAACTCAAGGACACCACGACGACCGAAGTCCTCATCAGGGAGTCGCCGCTGAGGCTCTCGCCTCCGCTCTCCGGCGGCGACATGGCGATCGAGTCCGACGCCACCATTCAACACCTCAAGCCCGTTTCCGCGGGCGTCCACAGGTTCAAGGTGCGCGTGCGACACACCGGCGGCGGCGGCGGCGGTTCACTCAGAGGCGGCGAAATCACCGTCATGTACTTCCCCTCAAGTCTCTAAACCCCATCCCCGTGCCATCGAAGTCCGCTTCGGACTTCGATAGCCCACAGCGCAACTTCTTCCACCTCACCCTCCCCATCCCAACCACCAAGCCCGCCGCAACACGCCAGCCGATACTCCCTCCCGGCTGCCGGTGCGGCCTCCCCATGAAGGTCTTTATCTCCAAATCAGACGGCTTTACCGACGCTTCCTATGTGTTCCCCTTCGTCCGCGCCCTGCTCACCTATCTCCGCCGCGAACGAATCGAAGTCACCGCCAGGCCCAACACCGGCGAGACCATTGCCCTGGGCGTCCAGTGGGACCCGCCGCTCGACATCGTCCGCAATCTCACGCAGCGCCGCATCCCCTTCATCCACCGCCTCGACGGCCGGGCGCGCTCCGTCGTCAAGGTCTACGACAAGGATGACGAGAATCGTCAGATCAATCGCCTCGCCTCATGGACCATCTTTCAATCCGAGTATGTCCGGCAGCACACGACGAAACCCGTCGAGACGATCTTCGGCCCCGAAGCGCCGATCTGCACCCGCCCCGACCGCGGCTCGATCATCTACAACGGCGTCGACCGCGCCATCTTCCGCGAGGATGGCCCGCGCGAACGACTCAAGGGCGAGTTCACCATCCTCCACATCGCCTTCACCCACGGCATACGCAAAGGCGTCGGCGACCTCATCAACATCGCCACACTCCTTCGAGACAACCCACGCATTCACTTCTACACCATCGGACGCCAGACCGACGACATCATCCACGGCCACCTGCTCGCCTCACTCCCCAACGTCACGCACCTGGGCGTCATCGTTGATCGCGAGCGCATGGCGACACTCATGCGCTCCGCGCACGCGCTCTTCTTCCCCTCGCGCGATGACTATTGCCCAAACACCGTGCTCGAGGCCATGTCCTGCGGCCTGCCCGTGTGGTATCACCCCTCCGGCGGCACACCAGAACTCGTCCGCACCAATGATCTCGTCGCCGGCGTGCCGATGATGGAGCAGAACCCCATCTATCCGTTGCACGCCCTGCGCGAGCATGACGCGGAACTCTCACGCAGGGCCGTCGAGATGATCGAGCAACGATTCACCCTCGAACACATGGGCCGTGCATACCTCGAACTCTTCCGCTCGCTCGTCGAGGAACACGCCCATGCCGCCGCATGACGCCGCGGACAATCCAGGCCCCACGCTCGAACGTCCACCACCGTTCGACCCGACCCGCGCAACCATCCTTCTCTTCCTCGGCAGCCCTCGCACAGGCTCAACCGTGCTCGGCCAGGCCCTTAACTGCCACCCATCTTGCCTCGTCGCCACCGAAGCACGATTCCTCGCTGGCGTCCTCTCCGGCGCGGAAACCGTTGACGCCGCCCTCGCCCGCGTCGCCGACCGCGCCTGGTTGCAGTTTCATACCGGACTCGAACACGATCCGCACTACGCGCCCACGCTCCATCGCTTCCAATCGCGGTGGACCGGCTTCGCCGAACTTCGCGACCACCCCGCGCTGCGCAAACACGCCATCACCCTCATCGGCGACAAAAAAGCCGGCGGCAACATACACGCCATTCGCCAGTTCCCCGACGCCTTCGCAACCTTCATGCAAAGCCGCCCCAATGTCCGACTCCTCCAGATCACCCGCCACCCCATCCCGGCCGCACGATCGCTCATGCGCTCGCACGGCGTCGCCACGTTCGAAGAGGCCTGTCGGCGAGTCGTTCACGACACGATCGACTCACACATTGTCCTTTCGCAGCACAACGGCCGTGCAATCACCGCGTACTACGAGGATCTCTGCGATCGACCGCGCGAAATGCTCCACGCATTGCTTTGCAACCTGAACCTGACGGCCGATCCACACTGGCTCTCGCTCATCGCCGCGCGCTTCCAACCCGCAGTCGCGCGCGAGGAAGACGCCGCCGACTACGCGATCTTCCTGCGAATCCTCTGCGAACACGCGCCCACGCCCGCGCTGCATCGCTACACCGCCCCGCGATCAAGCCTGGCCGCATAGGTCGCGCTACCGCTCCTCTTCAACCGTCCACCTCAACGCCTCACCAGCGCAGTCGATATGCGCGGCGAAGAATCCCGGACGGCCCGACACGCCGCGCGCTTCCGCACGCCGAACCAACGGCCAGATCACGCGGCGATCCGTCTCCGGCTGCGACAGCCCCTCAATCGCCGACGCCTCGTGCCACGCCAGTCGCCCCTCGCGAATCCGCGTTTCGGCCACTTCGACCGCGCCAAGCACACGGTAGTAGAACAGGATCATGTTCCACTTTCCCTCGAACGCGTGCTCGGTGATGATGCCCACAAGGTGCAGCCGGTCCAGCGGCACGACGATCCCCGCCTCCTCCTCGATCTCACGCTGGGCGCAGCGCGCGGGCGACTCGCCCGATGTCTGATCCAGTTTCCCCCCGATCGGCGACCACAGCCCGAGATTCGGCGGCTTTGCCCGCTCCAGCAGCAGCACCCGACCACGCGCATCGCGAAGATCACACAAACACGCAAGTTGCAGCGGCAGCGGCTCGCTCATCAGGCCCCAAGCGTATCGCCCGCACGGCCATCACGCCCCGGCCGGCTCCGCCTCGACCCGCCGACCACGCGACACCACCGGCCCGTCCGCCGACTCCACCTCGCCACGCAACTGTTCCACAAACCCATTCGCCCACGCGAACACGTCGCTCTTTCGCACGGCCGAGCGCAGCGACCGCATTCGCGCCTTGGCCTCATCTTCCGGCATGGTCAGGGCGCGGTGAATTGCCTCGGCCGTGCGATCCACGTCGCGCGGATTCACGAGCAGCGCCTTGTCGAGTTGCCGCGCAGCGCCCGTGAACTCGCTGAGCACGAGCACCCCCGAATCATCCAGCCGCGTCGCGACGTACTCCTTCGCCACCAGATTCATCCCATCGCGCAGCGGCGTCACCAGCATGACATCCGCCGCCACGTAATACGCCACGAGATCCTCGCGCGACAGGTTCCGCCGGAAGTAACTCACCGGCGCACGCCCGGGCACGCCAAACTGCCCATTGATCCGACCGACAAGACCCTCGATTGAATCCCGAATGTCCGAATACGCCTTGATCGTCTCGCGCGAAGGCACGGCCACCTGCATCAGCAGGCAATCCTCGGCCGTCGCCCCCTTCGTTCGCAGCAACTGCTCCAGCGCTCGAAGTCGCAGGTCAATCCCCTTCGTGTAGTCCAGACGATCAACCCCGAGAATGATCCGGCGACCCGGACCAATCCGACGCCGGATGTCCAGCGCCTTGGCCCGCACGCGTGGCAGCGAGGCCGTGTGTTCATACCACCCCGCGTCGATCGAAATCGGAAACGCGCCGACGGTGATTTCACGTCCATCGTGCCGCAGCAACGTGTCGGAGCCCGTCGTCCGCGTATGCTGCCGACAAAGTCTGGCGAAATTCTGCGACCCCTGCGGCGTCTGAAACCCCACAACATCCGCGCCCAGCAGCCCTTCAAGTGTCTGTTGCCTCCACGGCAACCACTCGAACAACTCCGACGGCGGAAACGGAATGTGCAGAAAGAATCCGATCCGCACATCCGGCCGAAGCCGACGCAGCATCCGCGGAACCAGTTGCAGGTGATAGTCATGCACCCAGACCAGATCGCCCGCGGCGGCCTCGTCCGCGGCCGCCTGCGCGAATCGCGAGTTCACCTTCACATAGTGATCCCACCACGAGCGTTGAAACTCCGGCGGCCTGATGGCGTCGTGATACAACGGCCAGAACGTCGCGTTCGACATGCCGTGGTAGTACGCCTCGATCTCGCCACGCGAAAGACTCACCGGATGGATGTGCATGGCGTCATGCATGAACGGGCTTGGCGCGCCCCCGGCCTGCCCGGTCCATCCGACCCACACGCCCTCAACCCCGCGCATGACCAGTCGCATCGCGCTGACAAGCCCGCCCGGCGATTCCTCCCACCGCGCATCATCACCCGCCCCCACCCGACGCACGGGCAGACGATTCGCGACCACGATCATTCGCTCTCGTGCCATGACGCCTCCACCGGCAGACCCGAGACGATGGCGTCATCGCCTGACCCTGCGGAGGTTCATGCCGCCCGAAACCGGACGCCACGTTGAACGCAATCATAGGCGCACACCGAGCCAACGAAGTCCCCCGCGGACCTCGATGCGTGGCAACCGCAATGCCCGGCGCCTGTGCTACACTGGCGACGATGCGAGTGTTGCACTTTGTCGATGCTGAGGCTTACGCGGTGTGCGGCCGTGCGGAATGCGGCGGATATGGCGCGCTGGCGATGTGCGCGGCGGCGGTGTCGGATGTCACTCGCGACGATCATGAAGTGTGCCTGATTGGTGGTTCGCGATGCGAACGGATGGCGCATCGGCTCGGGCTGCGGACGACGGATCGCGTGGCGCCGCCGCTGGGCGTGACGGAACTTGCGTGGCCGGGGGTGAACGCGCTGCTGCGTGATCGCGGGTTCTTCGATGCGGTGGTGTGCTGGAGTCCGCAGGCGCATCGACTTGTGGATCGCACGCGAGCACGGCGGACGCCGCGCGTGGCGATCATGCCGATGGGGGTTGGTCCGGTTCGCGAGACGATGCCCCGGCGTGCGTACTCGCGCGTGGTGGTGGTGGCCGATGATGCCCGGCGTTCGCGGGCGTGGGCGTCGGAACTTGGCTCCGTGCATGGGGCGATGGCGTCGCCGCCGCCGGTGCTGCCGCCGGCGGTGGACTTGTCGCGCGAAGCGTGGCGAGCGCGACTTGGGCTTGGCGACAAAGATTTTGCGGTTGCGTTGACGGGGCACTGCGCGATGGATGTCGATGCGCTGCGGTGTGTGCAGGCGGTGTCGCTGTTGGCCAGCGCGGGCGAGCGAGTGGTGTGCGTGATTCCGCGCGGGGCGGGGCGACTGCATCGCGCGCTGCGGTTCGCGTCGGGCCTGGTGCGAGTGATCGTCAGTGATGCGGGGCTGCTTGAGTTGCTGGCCGCGGCCGACGCGGGCTTGTGGACCGGCCCGCCCCCCGAAGCACAGCACCGCGCGAGGTTCCACTTCCCCGAGGCGATCGGCGCGTGGTCGGCCCAACTTGGCGTGCCCGTGGTCGCGGCGACGCTCGAAGCGGAAACGACAACAAACGATGATGAGGGTTCGCGCGGCTATGCGGGTGGGACGCCGGTGGAGTCGGCGATGTTGTCGACGCATGGCGGCGGCCAGGCGGTGTCCTCGCGTCGATTGCATGTGCCGGTGCGTTTCGCGGCGGCGTCGGCCCCGGCCGCGCTGGCCCATGAACTGCTCGACATCGTGTCGAGCGGCGCGGCGGATCGGGTCGGGGCCAAGGGGGCGATTTCGACGTTCGGCGTGGTCCTGGGTGAGGCGGTCAGCCGCGCGATTCGCGGCGCGAGCGCTCCGGCCGATGGCGTGTTGCAGGAGGCGCATGCGTGACGCGAGGGGAGTCCAAGCCAACGGGCGTGTTGTTTGTGTGTCTGGGGAACATTTGTCGTTCGCCGCTGGCCGAGGCCGTGTTCGCGCATCAGGCCACGCAGCGAGGTGTGGCGGACCGGTTCGACATCGACTCGTGCGGGATCGGAGCGTGGCACATCGGGGATGATGCGGATCATCGCGCGCGGCGCATCGCGGAGAAGTTCGGGATTCCGATGCGTCACGAAGCGCGGCAGGTGGACCCGACGCGGGACTTCGATCGATTTGATCTGCTGATTCCGATGGATCGCTCGAACGCGCGGGCGCTGGCGTCGCTGGGCGCGCCGCGGGATCGCGTGCGGATGATGCGGTCGTTTGATCCCGCGCTGGCCGACGCCCCCGAGCACGCGCTGGATGTCCCCGATCCGTACACCGAATCACTCGATGCCTTCGAGCGCGTCCTGCGGATGCTCGAGACGGCCTCGGCGGGGCTTTTGGATCACTTGCTGCGGACTGGTCCGGCGCGGTAGCGGCGCGAATATCCTCCTCTCATGGCACTGACGCTCTCTCGCCGGGTTCTGTCGCTCAAGCCCTCGGCCACGGTCGCCATGGCCAATCGCGTCAAGGCGCTACGGCGAAGCGGCGTGGATGTGCTCGCGTTCGCGGCCGGGGAGCCGGACTTCGACACGCCCGAAGCCATCAAATCTGCGGCGATCGAGGCGCTGCACAAGGGCATGACGAAGTATTCGCCGACGCTCGGCACGCCCGAGGCGCGGCAGGCCATCGCCGAGAAACTCACGCGAGAGAACGGAATCCCGGGACTCACGGCGGACCATGTGGCGATCTCCGTGGGGGCGAAGCATTCGTTCTTTCTCGCGGCGCATTGCCTGTTTGATCCATCCGAGGGGGGGGAAGCGCTGCTGCCGGTGCCGGCGTGGGTGAGTTATGCGCCGATCCTTGAACTGGCCGGGGCGAAGGTCGTGCCCGTGCCCACCACGCCCGAGGGTTCGTTCAAGATCACGCCGGCGCAGTTGCGCTCGGCCATCACGCCGCGCTCGCGAATGCTCGTGCTCAACAGCCCATGCAACCCGACGAGCCAGGTGTATTCGCCCGAAGAACTGGCCGCAATCGCCCGCGTGGTGATCGAGAGCGCCGCGACGGCGCCGAATCTGGTCGTCGTGCATGATGAGATTTATGAGAAGATCGTGTACGGCGGGGCGAAGCATGTGTCGATGGCGTCGCTGCCGGGCATGGCCGAGCGAACGATCACCATCAACGGCATGTCCAAGGCGTTTGCGATGACGGGGTGGCGCGTGGGGTATGCGGCCGCGTCGGGCGAGAGCGGCAAATCGCTCATCCGCGCCTTTGACACCCTGCAAGGGCAGATGACCAACAACATCACGACGTTTGTGTATCCGGCGATCGTCACGGCACTCACGCGGTGCGCGGAAGATGTGGAACGGATGCGCACGGCCTTCGCGAACCGTGCGGAAGTCATGCACGCGAGACTCAGCGCCATCGAGGGCGTGTCGTGCGTACGTCCGGTGGGCGCGTTCTATGCGTTCGCGGATGTCTCGCGGGTGTTTGGGCGTACGTCCGCGGGCGGGCGACGCATCGCGTCGGCGAGCGATTTCGCGGAGGCGCTGTTGGAGGAGTATCGAATGGCCGTGGTTCCCGGCGAAGAGTTCGGCGGTTGCGGCGGGAATCATGTGCGGTTGTCGTTCGCGTGTGGAGAGTCTGACATTGAGGAAGGGGCGAAGCGGCTGCGGGCGTTTGTGGAGGGGATGAGGAAGTAAGTGGTCGGCGTGCCCCGACTATGCCGCTTCGGCATAGTCGGGATTGGGCGTCGGATCGTCAAGAAACCTGGCGGTCGCGCTAGACGTCGATCACACCCGGATCGCCCGACAATGCGAAGCGCATTGTCGGGGCACGGGTTGACTTTCGGTTGGAGTGGCGGCACAATTGCGATGATGTTCGTGCGTGTGATGCTTGCGATGCTGGTTGTGCTGGCTCAGGTTGGGCCGGCGTGGTCGAACATCGCTCGCGCAAACGTGCCGGCCGCCTCGTGCTGCGAGGGTTCGTGCTGCTGCGGGGATGGTTGCGAGTGTGCGCTACGGCCGGTGGAGCCTGCGCCGCGCCAGCCTGTGCCGATGCCCGGCGGCGTGCGAGTTGAGTTGGTGGTGGTGGCCGTGGCCATGCCGGGCGTGGTGTTGGTGAGCGAGTCCTCGCACGCATCGCGTGTGATGGGTGATTGCGTGGCGTCATGCGGGCGTCGGCCGGGCGTGCGGATGCAATCGCTGCTGTGCATGTGGACAACGTGAATGTGTGTGGGGATTCCGCGCGCTGTGCGAAGCGGCGAGATGATCGCCGTGAATGTGATGGCGCGCGGTGAGCCTCAAGGGCCAATGGTGTACACGCACAGGCGGGACGCCCGTGCCACCGGTTGTTCATGATTTCCACGGATCAATCACACAAGGAGTTATCACATGCGAAGCATGTTTGCGGCGGTTGTGTTGGCGGGAGTGTTTGTGTTTGGCGGCTGCGCCGGTTCGCAGCACGCGGGCGGGGATGCGGGCGGCGAAGGCGCGGCATCGCTCACCAGCGAAGCACCCATCGAGGCGTCATCGGTCGTGTTGGAAGTTCACGGATTGAGTTGCCCGCTGTGCGCGACGAACCTGGACAAGAAACTCGAGGGCGTCTCGGGTGTGAACATGGTGTCGGTCAATCTCGAGGATGGTCTGGTGCAGGTCGGCTTTGACGACGCCTCGCCGCGCCCAAGCCCGCGTATGCTCGCCAAGGCCGTGACGGACTCTGGTTTCACGCTCGTGCGGATCACGCCGAACTGACGGGCATGTCAGGAAAGGAACTCGCGATGAGTACGTTATCGTTGCGCGCTGTCGTCTGCATCGCGATCGCCGCGGGCGCGGCCCACGCGCAGGAAGCGCTGAACATGCCCGCGGCGACGCAGCCCGCGGCCGAGCACTTCACCTTTCGCGCCTTGTATCGCTACACAAGTCTCGATGATGACCCGACGCCGCGCGGACGCACCGTGGATGAACACCGAATCGACGCGATGATCGCTTATGGCATCACCGGCGAACTCTCCGCCACCCTCACGCTCCCGCTCGCCACGCGACGCACCATGTTTGATGACGGGACGCCAAGCGACACCGATGTCGGCGTGATGGACCCCACGGCCATGCTCAAGTGGCGATTCTGGAAAGAAGACCTCGGACCCGTGGACACCGTTCGCGTCAGCCTGCTCGTTGGCGCGGAACTGCCCATTGGCGACGGCGTATACACCAGCGGTTCGGTCGATCCGATCATCGGCGGCGTCATCACGAGCGTGCTGGGTCGTCACGGCCTCAACGGGGCGCTGCAATACACGCTCACGACCGATGGCGATGATGAAGCGCTCACGTTCGCGCAGGGTCAGGCCGATGCGCTTCGCGCGGATGCGTCGTGGCTGTATCGACTCTCGCCGGAGAAATACGCGGAGGACACAAAGGCTGCGACGTATTCCGTGCTTGAACTCAACTGGCGATATGAAACCAACGGCGATCGCGAGTTGTTTCTGTCGCCTGGACTCTTGTATGAAGCCAAGACCTGGGCGGCCGAGATCGGCGTGCAGATTCCCATCGAGCAGTCGGTGGGGCATCGGCCGGAGACGGAGGTGGCGATTGTGGCGGGGTTGAGGTTTTTGTTTTGAGGGACATTGATGTGAGGCGGGTGCAGGCGGGACGCCCGCACCACCGGATCCCTGAGAGAAGGAAGTGCAGGCGGGAGGCCCGCGCCACCGCGTAGCGATGCAGCGGGGATTGGTTCAAAACCCCGCCGCGGCGAGCCACGCGGAGGGTCTCTGGCCGAGCGCATCGGCGATGGTGATGAGGGATTCAACGCTGGGCAGGTGCGCGCCGCGCTCGATCGAGGAGAGTTGGCTGACGCTCACGGCCGAGGCTTCGGAGAGGTCGCGCAGGGTCCAGCCCTTCTCCGTCCTCGCGAGGCGGATGCGACGGCCAAGTTCCTGTCTGAGGCGATCCTGCGGGCGTGCGCCGAGGTTGAACGCGGCCGCGGCCTGCGCGAGACACCGCCGCAGTTCCTCCAGCGAGAACGGCTTGGCGAGATAATCAAAGACATCGCGCTTGAACGTCTGGCGCATGGAGTCCAGCGAGGGATAGCCGGTGACAACGATGACGCAGAGTTTGGTCCAGCGCTTGCGAATCTCGGTGAGGACATCCTCGCCGTTGTGATCGCCCATCTTGATGTCGAGTAGGACCACGTCGGGCAGTCGCTCTTCACACGCGGCAAAGAACGCCGGCGGCGTGCCTACCGCGCGAACGTCATGCCCCTCGGACTCCAGCGTTGCCTGCACATACTGGCGAAAGTCGTCATCATCATCGAGCGCGACAATGGACAACGCGGGCATCGGCGCGGGGTCGAGCGGTGTTTTCGCGTCGGTGGAGGTCATGGGAATCACGGCCGGGGGACGAATCGACGTTAAGCCTACCAGAAAAGGCCATGGAGGATGCGGGGAGGGGGGAGGGAGTGCTGGGTGCTGAGTGCTGGGGGGTGGTGGGGGTCAGGTCAATCCTGCGGGCGTGGGAGCATGACTTCAAACACGGCTCCGGGGCCATCCGTGCGGTTTCTGGCGAGCAGCAGGCCGCCGTGTTCCCGCACAATGCCCTCGGCCACGGCCAGCCCCAGCCCCGTCCCTCGGGCATCGAGTCGCGTGCTGGCGAAGGGCTGGAAGAGTCTTGGGAGGATATCGGGATCGATTCCGGGGCCGTTGTCGGACACGGTGATGGAGACCCAATCGGCGCTGTCGCGGTGGGCGACTTCGGCGCGAATCTCGACGCGCGGGGGGGGCGATTCGCCGCCATTGGCCGTGCGCCCGGGGCGGGGACGAAGCGCATCCGCCGCGTTTCGGAGCAGATTGACAAAGACCTGCATCATGCGATCCGCGTCGCATTCGACCAGAAGCGACTCGGCGATGGCGTTGTCAAACGTGACGGCCTCAAGGCCGCGATCGAGTCGAACGAGCGTCGCGGCCTCATCGACGACCGCGCGGATGGGAACGGTGGAGGTCTTGGGACTGCGCACGCGGGCGTAGTCGAGCAGGCCCTCGCCGAGGCGTTCGAGCCGCGCCACGACGCGGAGCATCAGCGCGGCCGTGGCACCATCAACACCCGCGCCAGGATCCTGATTGAGTTTCTCGACGAGGCCCTTGAGCACGGCCAGGGGCGTGTTGAGTTCATGCGCGATGCCCGCGGACATCATGCCCAGGCCCGCGAGGCGATCGGCATCGGCGAGGTTGCGCCGCGCGGTTTCCAGCAAATGGTTCTTGCGGGCGAGGTCAGTCGCGACTTCTTCAAGTTGTGACAACGCTCGCGCAAGGTCGCGCTCATGCCGGCGCAGTTCCACGATCGACTCGTTGCGCGAACGCATGAGCTCGCCGAGTTCATCGGCGGGAATCGCGGATTCGGGGATGATCTCGTCGGTGCGTCGGCCTTCCTGCACGGCCTTGTCGGCCTGCAACATCCGGCGGATCGGGGCGTAGACATGTTGCGGCAACACGAAAACTTCAAGCGAGAGCGCGACCAGGCCGTAGACCGCCAGCAGCGCGATGATGAGCAGGGCGTAGAGGGTGACGACGGCGGAGCGCACGCCATCGTTGCGCACGGCGAGCATGTAATACACGCCATCGGCTGTGGACTCGGTCGCGGCGCTGCGCGGGAGATAGGCGATGGCCTTGGCGGCGCGCCCGTCGGGTTCGATCAGGGGTGTGGCGGGCTGGCTTCTCGCGATGGCGGCGAGATCGGGGGCGATGTCGAGTTGCTCGGCGGTTCCCGCGCGAACGCCGACATCATCGGTCGTCCACGCGCGAAGCGTCCGCGCGTCGGGAATCTCGCCCTGCGCCCGGGCCGTATGCAGCATCGCCCCGAGCAGCGTGCGAGCTTCGCTGGCCTCGGCCTCTCGCACGAGTTGGGTGACGGCCGGGCGCAGCAGCAGCAGCAGAATCCCGGCCAGACCGATGGAAAAGAGCGTGTGCAGGACGATGAGTTTCTTGCGGATGCGCATGCCGGCGAGGATGGCCGTGGGCGCACGGGATCGCCGCGGGTGAGCGTGTGTCGGCGTTGTGGCATCGGCTTGGGACATGGTTGCCTGTGAATGCGGCGTCCGGCGCGGCATGGGAGTCTAGAGTCTGTCTTGACCCACGAACATGAACAGGCTGAGCCGGCATCGACGGCCGCGGGCGATGAAGCCAGCGCGCGAGCGCGAGTGATCCGGCGCATCGCGCGGCAGGCCGAGCGATTTCCGGATCTCGATCTGTCGCCGCTGGACACGGCCGGGCTTGACGGGCGCGATGCCGCGCTGGCGCACGCGATGCACGATGCGGTGCTGCGGCACTGGCTGGGCCTGACGCACCTGCTCGATGCGTTCGTGAACAAGCCGATGGCGGAACTGGAGGCGAAACTTCGCGCCGTGCTGCTGGTTGGCGCTGCGCAACTGCTCCTGCTTGAGCGTGTGCCGGATTATGCGGCCATCAACGAATCCGTATCGTGGGCGAAGCGGCACATTCGTCCCGGGGCGGGGGGCGTGGCCAACGCGGTGCTGCGAAAGATCGCGGGCCTTCGCGCGGGCGAGGGGGATGCGCGCGAGTATCGCCAGCGGTGGAGCGGGCAGCGCGATGAGTGGGCGTTGCCCGATGGGCGGGCGCTGGTGCTGCGCGAGGAAGTGTTGCCGGAGTCGATGTCAGAGCGGCTGGTCATGGCGACGAGTCATCCGAGGGCGCTGATCAACTCGTGGCTGGCGCGATGGCCGTTGGATCAAGTGCAGGAACTCGCGTGGCACAGCCTCGGCCCTGCGCCGGTGATCCTCAACACGCGGTACGCGGCGCAAGGGGGGGGCGAACTGCCCGAAGGACTGGCACGCCCGCACCAGCGCCCGGGGCATCATGTCTTCACCGGCAATCACGCGGCCTTGCTCACGCTGCTGCGCGAGCGGCGCGATGTCTGGGTGCAGGACCCGGCCTCCGCATCGGTCATCGCGGGCGCAGCACACCTGCGCCCGCGGCGAATCCTCGACATCTGCGCGGGCACGGGAACCAAGACACGCCAACTGGCCGCGACATTTCCCGAGGCGGAGATCATCGCGACCGAGATCGACCCCGCGCGGCTCGCCGCGCTGCGAACGCAGTTTCAGGATTCCCCGCACGTTCGCGTAATGACGCGAAAGGATGTGCAGGCCAGATGCATCGGCGCGGCGGACCTGATCCTGCTCGATGTGCCATGCTCGAACACCGGCGTGCTGGCGCGGCGCGTCGAAGCGAAGTATCGCGCCGGCCCGGAATCATGGAAGCGGCTTGCCGAGATGCAGCGGCAGATCATCGCCGACGCGATCCCGCTGCGCGCCCCGGGCGGCACGATCCTGTACGCCACATGCAGCATCGAACCCGCCGAAAACGAAGCCCAGGCCGCATGGACCGGCAAGTGGCACGGCCTGCGCATCGCCAAACGCGAGTCATGGCTGCCCACCGGCGAACCCGGCGGCGACGCGGCGCAATATCACGACGGAGGGAATTGGTTTGCGATGGTGTAGATCCACACGTCTTGCGGCGCACTCAAGCCACGTTGGCCCACTCGCCCTTACGGACACCCGACGCTGAACGCATTGCCGAAGCAGAGGAAGTCAAAAATGTCACACACATTCCGGCCCGTGCTGATGTCGCAGTCGCAGGCATAGGGGTCCTGCGCGTCGAAGCGATCGCCAAAACACAGGAAGTCGAAGATGTCCAGCACGCCCTTGCCGGTGGAGAAATCGCAATCCGGATAGCACAGGTCTTCACACTCATCGGGAATGCCGTTGTTGTTGAAGTCCGTGCTGCGTCCGGAGTCGATGTCGCACCAGTCGGGAATGTGGTTGAGATTGCAGTCCTTGTCGAAGCCGGGAACGAAGTCAAATCCGCGAGGATTGTTCAGTTGTGAATCCAGGCCCTGGACGTAGGGGAAGAAGAGGTTGCCGTTTCGACCGTCATACATCAAGATGCGCGGGTCGGTGAGGTGGAGCTCCGGCGGGTCGGGCGAATCGGTGAACCGACTGGAACTGACGTAGACATTGCCATCGGGGCCGAGGCGCAGTCCCCACGGGCCGCGAAGTTTGCCTCGATAGTCCCCATTGTTGAACGGCGCGATGTAGTCGCCGGTCTGGGCGTCGAACTCGAGGATGCGGCTGTTGACGCGCACGGCCGCGACGAGGAAACGCGGCCCCGCATCACCGGGTATGAAGAGGATGCCGCGCGGGCCGTTGAGTCCGCCTGCGGTGGGTTGAACGAAGACGCGAATAAACTCGCCGGTTTGTCCGTCGAATTCGAGGATGCCGCTCGCGTTGGTGCTGACGTAAAGGTGTCCGGAGGGGCCAAAGGTGAGGCCGTAGGGATGCGCGAGTCCGCCCGCGCCCGGGGAGACGAAGTGCCCGAGGGGTTCGCCGGTGGTCAGGTCAAATCGAAGCACGCTGTGAGTGTCTCGATCGGCGACGAGGAGCGTACCGTCTGGCGCGAACTCGATGGCGGTTGGAAAGACCAGTCCGCCGGCGCCGGTGGGAACCAGATCGCGGACAAACTCGCCGCGATGGGTGAACTCAACGATGCGAGCATCACCCGCGCTTGCGACCAGCACGCGTTTGTCGGCGGTGATGCGGACATCATACGGATCATCAAGCACACCCTCGCCGGCGCTGCCGCGCGGCGCCCCGGTCTGGTGGTGATATTCCTTGATGCGATCATCCGCGGCGCTCACGGCCCACACACTGTTGGCGTGATCCAGCGCGACGATGTCCGGCGTCATGCCGCCGTCGCAGACCTGGCAGGCGTCAAGGACGCCGTCGCGATCGAGATCGAGACTCATGTCCATGCGGATCTCGAGGAAGTCGGGAGTGCCGTTGTTGTTGCAATCCGCGTCGCATTCGTCGGGCACGGCGTTGCCGTTCTGATCCTGGCTCGTGCCCAGGCGAATGTCCATCTCATCGGGGATCATGTTGCCGTTGCAATCCGGCTCGCACTCGTCGGGGATGCCGTTGCCATTGACATCACGACTGAAGCCCGTGGCGATGTCGATGCTGTCGAGGATGTGATTGTTGTTGCAATCTTCGCATTCGTCGGGAATGTTGTTGGTGTTTTCGTCGCGGCTGAAGCCCGAGAGGATGTCGTCGCGATCGGCGATGTGGTTCTGGTTGCAGTCAGGCGTGAGGCCCCACGTACAGCCCGCAATCCTCTGGCGAATCAGGCGGTGAAAATACAGATCGCCCAGGGCGGATCCACCGCTGAACGTCTGCGAGCAGTAACTCATGATCGTGCCGCGCCGCGGGGGCGAGGACGCAATGTGGCACTGGTCGATGCCGATGTCGTGCGTATGCGGCGCGCCAATGTTGTGCCCGATCTCGTGGGCCGCGATCCTGATGTCCTGGTTGAAGACGTTGGAAGTCGTTGGATCCGTGAAGACGCCGAGGCCATAGCCTACCCACGAACCTTCGCCGCAGACAAAGGCCGCACCACCCGCCGTGGCGTCCTTGCGGCCGGACATGAGCTGCCCAACGCGAAAGTTCACGCCGGCCGGAAATGTCGGAAACGTCGCGCCACCCTGATACGGATGATTCGGCGTTGTCCAGACGCGCATGAACACGATGTCCATTCGCACCAACACATCGCGCACGCAGATGTCGCTGACCTGCGCGTACATCTGCGTCAGATAGGTCATCGTCGCCTGTTCATCGTCGAAGAGTCGGAAGAACGCGTAGTCCGAGTCGATGGCCAGTCGTGCGCTGCGCAGCCCGCGGATCATTGGCGGGCCATCCACGCCCGAACCCGTGGTGGCCGCGTGAATCCCAGGCACGCCGCCCGGCGCGGCACCGAGGCCGCACAAGTGCGGCACGGTCCACGGCCGCGCGCCCCCGCGACCACGAAACACGGCCGCCTCACCTGGTTGGAGATCGACGCCGCCGCGCGACACATCCCCGCCGCGACTTGAAATGACATACGTCGGCCTGCCCGCGCCCAGTTCAATCCGACCGATCGTGGACGACGGGGCGATCGACAGGAAGACGTGCGATCCCGGGTATCCGGCCACGCGGCCACGCCAGAACGCGATCGAATCCGGATCAAAGTTGGCGGGTCTGCCGGCTCCGGCAGGTTCGTTCGGATCGCCGATGACAAAGATCGCATCTCGATTCACGACTTCAAAGGGTTCGAGGATCAGATCGACGGCCTCGTGCGTGCTGAGCGGGAACTGCTCGATTCGCAGGCCACCGCGATGGTCTCGCGCCCTCGACAATGTCTGTTCGCACAAGCGCACAATGGAGGCCGTGGCGTGGTCCGCTCCCGCTGAAAAGATTCGGAACGCCGGCTCGGATTGCGGGGCTTGCGCATTGGCCATCGCCGTCGCAAGTCCGGTTGCGCCGATCGCCCACAACGCCTTCGTCCAGCTCGCGTGCTTCATCGTGAACCTCCAGGAACCCACCCTGCCACTTCACCGCGCCGACGATCCCACCCGGCGCCAAACTTTGACACATCGAGCGCCTCGAATTCACCACCCTCGATCAGGCCGCCGCCCCAGACTACCAGCGATCACCGGGGATTGCAAGACCCGGCCGACTGAAACTGGACCTGCATCCAGACTTCATCCATCCACGATCGTGCCCGCAGTCGAGCCCTGGCGTCGCGTCGGACTTGCGGGCGTACACTCCCCCCAGCGCGAACCGGGGGCGGGACGCGAGTGGCCGTGGTTGGGAGCCGAGGTTCATGAAACTGCTGGACATCCTCACCCCTGAGTGCATCAAGGCGCCTCTTGTCGCCAAGGACAAGAAGGGCGTGATCGATGAACTTGTGGACCTTCTGGCCCGGGCCGGGCGCGTCTCGGACGCTTCGGCCCTCAAAGACGCCGTGTGGACACGCGAGCAGACGCGGACGACGGGCATCGGCCACGGCCTGGCCATCCCGCACGGCAAGTGCCCCGGCATGCCCGCCTTGGCCATGGCGATCGGCAAGCCGGCCCAGCCGATGGACTTTGAAGCCATCGACGCCCAGCCGGTGAAACTCGTCGTGCTGCTGGCCAGCCCGCCGGACCGCACGAGCGACCACATTCAGGCCCTCGCCCGCATCAGCCGCCTGATGACGATGGATGAGTTTCGCGAGCGGATCTACGCCGCGACGACCGGGCCGGAAATCTACGACATGCTCAAGGCCCAGGAAGCGGGCGTCTGACGCCCAGCCACGACACCCATACCGCCAAGGCTACCACGGGTTCGATGGACGGTGGCTATTTTGCGGGCGTGAAGTACCCCCGTTGTGTGCGATATGGGCGATTTGGGGCATGTTTATGGAAACTTCTGACGCTGATGGTGGCGGAACGCGGAGTTTGAGGCACAATGGTTGATGTCGGCGAGCCCGAGGGGGGTTCACCGTGAGGTTGAAGGGGTCGCGCGTATGGCGACTCACGAGCGTTGTTGACCAGCCCTGCGCTTGCTCAGGGCGGAGCGATGTGCCATGAGCGCCTTTGCGCGACATCTTGAAACCGTCCCGCTCGCCGCGGATGCGATGGCGGAAATCGTGCAGTTGATGGATGAGCATCACCTGGTGGCCACGGCCGCGACGGGTGATGCCCGCGTCCGCTTCGGCTCCGGAGTTGGACGTTTCCTCGCGGGGATGCGCGATGTTGAAGTCTGCCACCTGCATGGAAAGTACGTCACGGACCTTGAATCATTCTGCAACCAACTCGAGCACGCGCTGATCGGCCCGCCGCTGGCGCGGAAACTCAACGGGCGTGACGGCGTCGTCTCGCTGCTGCGCCGGCGCGAAACCATCACGCGCATCCGGGCGCCGAGGCTTCGATACTTCATCTGGCACGACGCGGATGAACTGCTCATCGAGAACCGCCCGTTGTTTTCGATGCTCACCGACACGATCGTGGGCGTGGCCGCGGAATCCGAGTTTGTCGATGATGACCTGCTGCTGATTCAGCGTCTGCTGCTGCTCGGGGGCGAGGCGCTTGATGACTATGCGCGTGATCCGCGAGGGCAGTGCCGCAGTTGGCTTCGCGATGAAGCGGGCCTGGCGCGGTGGCGCCTGACCACCGGCGTGCGACGGCCCTTGTTCGTGCGATTCAACATCGACAACGGCCGCGTGGAGCGGTGATGCCTAGGGGCGCAACCGCAACATGAATATCTCTTCATCACTGACGACGACTTCGTAGGTCTTGAGTTGTCGTTGAAGCCAGGCGAGATCGGCCGGTCGCTGGAGGTCGGCATGCAGCCCGATGAGCCATTGCGCGCCGTGGTTGACACGGAATCGCATGGACTGCGGTCCCATGAACTTCGGATGATCGGCCCAGCCCTTGCGGTGGCAAAGATATAAGAGCATCGGGTTCCAGTTGCCGTGGCCGTTGGCGACGATCACGAGGTCCGCTTCGTCGGCATGTTGGGCAACGAGTGCGGCCAGGCGCATGTGGGGCGATGTCGCGGAATTTTCAAGCGCGAGAGATCGTGCATGTGATCGCACGCCAAGGGCGATCAGGCCGACCACGAGAGCTGCGAGCAGCGGGCGCAGCGACCTGACTGGAATGCGCATGGCTCGACCCATGTACGCGCAGAACACCGGAACAAGCGGCAACTGGTAGTACTCATGCTCAACCTGGCCCGCCGCGACAATGACCATGTACACGCCCGCGGCGATCAGCCACAGATCAAAGAGGCGCAGGCCGCGCGGACGGCCGGGCCAGAGCAGTCCAATCAAGACGATGGCCGTTCCCGGCAGTGTCAGGTGTCCCTTGGCGATGTGCTCGACAAAGACCTGGTCCCACCACTCGCGATCCGCGAGCGGCTGCAAATTCGCCCACTTCCGCGAGCCTCCGATGCCGAACGAGGCTTTGTGCATCAGTCTGATCCAGTAGGCATGCACATACCACAGACTGACGCAGGCGAGTACGCCCACGCCCATGAGCCAGATCGGCGCCCGCGCGAACAGGCCCACGCCCCATCGCCGCCACGCGAGAAACAGCAGCGGCAATCCGATGTGCAGCATCGGCAGTTTCAACAAACACGAGAGCGTGATGCATAACCACGCGAGCATCAGGTCTCGATCGGAATCCTGCCGCGTCCACCGCGCGAAGTAGTACACGCCCGCGATGCCGGACGAGAGCATCCACGCCTCCGGCATGATCGCGCGCCCGAAGAAAACGTTGAATGGAAGCACGGCGAAGAAGAACGCCGCCCACTCCGCTGTACGCTGGTCGATTTCCTCACGGATCAGTCGATAGAGGTAGATCATGCCAACCAATGAGCCGAGGATCGCGAGCAGTCGCGGGATCCAGATATGCACCTCACCGGCGATGGCATATCCGATCGCGGCGACGAAGGGAAACAACGGAAACTCCGTCTCGACGTACCCCGGCTGCGGGCGTCCCCAATCCACCCTCGGAAATGCGAAGGCGCAACCCTGTTCGTGGTAGTTCCGCGCGACCGCGGCCGTGTCGGACTGACGCCATGAATGCCGCCCCAGGGGAGGTGCGTCGATGTTGACGACTCGAAGCGAAAAGGCAAGCGCGAGCAGGCACAGGAGCACGATGTGCCCGCGCGCCATCGCGATCAAGGTACGGCGCAGGCGCTGGCTGGGCGTGGGAGTGGTCATGAAGTGTGTCGCCGCGAGGTGCGCGGAGGTTTCGGGCATCCCGCTCGCCGCCGCGGCAAGGCACAGCGCGGGCGGGGACGCCAACCTGGGTTGTGGGCGACTGGAGGTTAGGCGCGCGCCAGCCAGCCGCGGCTGGAACGTGTTTCCATCATGTGGCGCTGCAGGTTCGGCCCGGGGCACTGCGTCGGCGACAGTTCCTGGTGCGTATGCACACGCGACACGGGCACGCCGTAGTGGCGCATCTGCACGGCCACGAAGCGATCCAGCGCTGTGGTGGCCGAGAGCGTTGGCCGTTGTTCGACAAAGTTGCCCAGCACCAGCACGCCGAGGTTTCGTTCATTGGCGATCTTGACGTGCGCTCCCTGGTATCGCACCGGACGGCCTTCCCACACGTTGCCCAGCGGATCGATGATGTAGTGATAGCCGATGTCGGCCCAACCGTTGTTCACGTGGGCGCGGCGAATCACTTCGATGCGCGAGACGATGTCTGCACGCGAGTTCAGCCACACCGGCGGCATGCCGTCGTGGTGGATCGTGATGCGCTCGATCCGGCCCATCGGATTGGTGCGCGACACGACCGTGTCGGCCATCGCCCATTCGCGGCGGGAGATCACGCCTGTGGGCGTGACCACGGCCGGGCCGGATGGCTGCGGTGTGGGATACTTTGATACGCCCTTTGACCCGGCCAGGACACTTGACTCGCCGCGCTTTGGCAGCGGCCTTCGCGTGCCGCGCGAGCCGGTCTGACACCCCGCGAGCACAAGGGCCGCGCCGGCCATCAGGCCCAGAGAGATCACATCGCGACGGTTCACCTTCTCGCTCACGGGCATATCCATCGGATCGTGCGCCTCCTTGCGCTCAGAAACATTCTCGGACGGGGACGGGTTGTGCCACCTGTGCGGTACGCACCGGGCTTTGGCCGTGTTCCGAAGCACATCATATCACGAGTTTCGCGGGGAACATCACGGGTTCTCAGCCCGACGCAGCCATTCGGCTTCGAGTTCTTCAAGCCGAGCCTGGGCCTGCTTTCGGGCGTCGAGCACGGCCTTGCACCGCGCGGCGTCGGAATACACGCCCGGAAGGGCCAATTCCGCATCAAAAGCCTTGATCTCAGCCATCGCGGCTTCGAGTTTCGCTTCGACCTGTTCCATGGTCATCCAACTCATCGGGTTGGACCCACCTTTTCGCGGCTGTGCCTGGACGCGCTCTGGCTTTGGCGCGGTTGTCGATGGGCGCTGCGCGGAGCGATCTACCTGTTGTGTACGCTGGAAGTCAACCCACTGGGAGTAGGACCCCGTGAACGTGGTTGCACCGCCACGGCCGTCGAGAATCAACAGGTTGTCGCAGGTCGCTTCGATCAATGCGCGGTCGTGGCTGACGAGTATGAGCGTGTGTTCATAGCAGCCGCCATCCTCCGGCCGTCGCAGCGCGGCTTCGAGTCGCTCGGCTGCGGGAATGTCAAGGTGGTTGGTCGGCTCGTCGAGGATGAGCAGATTTTTGCCGGAGGCGAGCAGCGCGGCGAGCCTCGCGCGGGCACGCTCGCCGCCGCTGAGCACGCCCATCTCCTTCGACTGTTCGGCCGAGG
This sequence comes from uncultured Phycisphaeraceae bacterium, assembly GCA_964614515.1. Lineage (GTDB taxonomy): Bacteria > Planctomycetota > Phycisphaerae > Phycisphaerales > UBA1924 > CAZTPJ01. The sequence goes on from CAZTPJ010000047.1 coordinate 29,187, forward strand.
AGAACATGAACGCGCCGGCGAGATCGCG
>CAZTPJ010000048.1:0-2305 GCA_964614515.1 uncultured Phycisphaeraceae bacterium
CTCTCGGAAATGTTCAGGCGTTCGGCGTCGCCTGAAGGCCCAGAGGGGCCGGTGTCGCTGACGCCGCGCGTCGCGGCGGAGATGCCGGGCGAGCGAAGGATGACAACGCCCGCAAGGACGCCGCGAACGATCTCGCTGGCCACATCAACCGTGCGTGTGTCGCTGTTTCCGAGGCCGTTGGTGTTGTTCGTCAGCAGATCACGGCAGCCGGCTTCGACGTCTTCCGGATGCGCGCCCTTTGCGAGCTGGACGACCAGGTCGCGGGATGCCGTGGCGAGTGGCGAAAGGTTCAGATTGTTCATCGGATCCACTCTTTCCGTGAACGGGTTTGAGCCTCGCGTCCTGCGACGGGCGAAACTCCGAGTTCACAGATCGAGTATTGCCATGTGGGGTGGGTGGGGGTATCGGGCCTTGCCCTGATGCCCCAGCATTGATTGACCCGAGATGCGAAGCGGATCAATCGGAAAGGGGCGTCAGGCCCTCACGAATCGCATACCGCGTCAGGTCCGCGATCGAATGCAGTTCCAACTTTCGCATCACATTCGTTCGATGCGACTCCACCGTCTTGAGCGCAACGTCCAGACGCGCGCCGATCTCCTTGCTGGTCAGGCCCTCGGCGATGAGTTGGAGCACTTCGCGCTCGCGGGGCGTGAGCGCGTCCGGCGGCGGGGCGCCCGCGCGGGACGTTTCACCACCCTTGGGCCGACGACGATCGACAAGCACATGTGTCAGGTCGGATGTGACATAGATCTGTCCTCGGCGCACGGCCTTGATGGCTCGCAGCAACTCATCGGCGTCGCAGGTCTTGAGCAGGTAGCCGCAGCCCCCGGCGTCGAGCATGCCATTGACGTAACGCGCATCCGAATGCATCGAAAGGCCGATGACGGCGATCTTGGGATCCGCGGCATGAATCTTCCGCGTGGCCTCGATGCCGTTGAGATCTGGCATGGCGACATCGATGAGCGCAACGTCCGGCGCGTGCTTTGACGCGAGGGCGATCGCATCACGGCCGTTCTCCGCTTCCGCGACGACGGTGTATCCCTCCGCGTGTTCGAGGATCGAGCGAATGCCTGCGCGGACCATGGCGTGATCATCGACGATGAGAACGGTTGTGGTGGTGTTCATGTTGGTTTCACTCCGGCTCCAGGGGCGCCGTGATGGTCGCCCTGGTGCCATTGCCGACCTCGCTGACGATCTCGAAGGTACCGCCGACACCATGGATCTGCTGCTCGACGCTGAGCAGCCCGTAATGCTCGATGTCGTCTCTCGCGCCGTGGACGCGCGTCGTGTCGAATCCCGGCCCGTTGTCGCCGACGATGATGCGCACGGTGCGGCGGTTCGTGATGCAGGAGATGACGACTTCGGCGCCTGGCGCGTGCTTGGCCGCATTAATCACCAGTTCGCGAACCGCGCGGAAGACGATTGTCTGTGTCGGTTTCGACAAACGGGGATCGCAATCCTCGTCGGCCAACGTGATGTTCGCGGAGTAACGAGCACTCAGATGCTCGGCGAGCCACTGAAGCGCTGGGCGCAGGCCCAGATCCTCAAGGATCGGCGGGCCGAGATCGAACGTCAGTGTGCGAACCTCGTCGATAATGCGATCGATACCCGCGATGATCTCCGCCGCGTCGGTGGCCGTGATCTCCGATGAGCGGACGGCCGCTCGAACCTGCGCCAGATCCTGCCCGACGACATCGTGAAGCGCGCGACCCAGCCGGCGGCGCTCAGAATCTTCGATCAGCGTCTGGCGGACCAGCAGGCGATTGATACGGGCCTGCTGAAGTTCCATGATGCGGGAGGGAGCCTTCGCCTCGGTTGTCTCACGTAGTGTGATGATGGCGAGATGGCCGTGCTGTTGCGGGGTTTGGATCTGACGCCAGTACATGTCGTAGTCGTTCCGCGGCTCGCCCTTTGATGATTCGCCCGCATCACGGCGCGTTGTCGTCATGCCGGAGTCCTGCGGTTTGTTTCGCAGTGTCGCAACCAGATCATCGACGTGTGAAAAATTCTGCATGCTGCGTTTAAGCGTGAGTCGCTTGTCGGATTCGGTGGAACATCGAGTGATGCGCCGCCACGGCTCGTTGGAGACGAGCACTTCCTCACCATCGGCGACGATGGCCGTGGGCCAGTCGATCAGCGAGACGACCGCTTCCAGCAACGGGCGAATCTCCGCCCGCGCATCAGCGCCTGTGAATTGTGACATCGATCTCTCTCCGCCTTCCATGCATTCCTGCGGCGCCCATCCAGGCTGCGCAGTCTATTGTACCACCAGTTCGCCCGAATCCGAGCAGAATTCCGCGCCTGG
>CAZTPJ010000048.1:2315-13210 GCA_964614515.1 uncultured Phycisphaeraceae bacterium
GGCCGACAGTTTGCGCTCTCGGCCTCGCGAACAAGCTCTGAACGCATGGTCGAAACCGCGTTTCCGCCATGTGAACGCAGTTAAATGAAGATGCGACGGGGCGCATTGTGTGTTCCGGGAGCGGTGGATCGACGCGCAGCGAGCGTTGGATGCTCACGCCGCGGACACGCACCCACTCGATTCTCACACGCTACGCGGGCGTGAGATGCAACTGATCGCTGATGGTCTGACGAGGGAAACGATCGTTGTCGAAATGGACACGGTATTCGGAAGTGTCGAATCGCACGATGCGACTCTGATCCGCGCGATCGGTCTATTCTCGATCACTGAGCTGACGAAGTGCGGCATTCGTGAAGGTTTCAGGGCTTTCTACGCCTGACGCGGCCGTGTGGCTCCGGGTGTTAAAGTGGATGCCCTCAGGGTTCACACCGATACCCAGTGCAACTCGCATGGGCGATACTTGTCTGTCAACGCGGAGTCGAGCCAATCGCGTGTGAGGCTCACCGCAATGTTCACAGGAAGTCGTTCAGTATGGACATCCGAAATCTCTCATCGCACGAGGCAGCATCGCGAGAACTGGTGACCCAGTCAGCCACGGCATCAGCCGAGGCGGGACGTCGCGATCTGCTCACGCAGGAGCACACGATGCGAACACATGAACCGAACAACTCCGGAAGCACAAAGGCACGAAAGAACCCACGCCAGGAGCCAACCCGTGATGCGCCGCCTCGCATCGCCGTCAATGGCGAGTCTCTTGCCCTCACGCTCGATACGGCACTCAGGCGGGTCGAAAACGCAGCGTCCACAACGAAGCGACATGTGTATGAACCGGCGAAACGATCACGGTGAACCCGAAAACGATCAACGACTGCTGAACAGTCAGAAACGAGAGAGACATCAACATGAACATCAATACCCTTGCCGATCTCTATCTGGAACAGATTCGCGACATGCACAGTTGCGAGCGCCAGATCATCAAAGGCCTGCCGAAGATGGTCAAGGCCGCCAAGCATCCGAAGCTGAAGAAGGCGTTTGAAGACCACCTCGAAGAGACAAAGGTGCAACTGGAACGACTGGACGCCATCCTCAACGATCTGGGCAAGACCGCCGGACGCCAGGTCTGCGCGGCGGCGGCGGGTCTGATCGAAGAGGCCGATGGCGTGATTGAGAACGAGGGCGACGAGGAGGCTCGCGACGCTGGCCTCATCTGCGCGGCTCAGAAGATCGAACACTACGAGATTGCCTCCTACGGCTGCCTGCGGACGTATGCGACCAAGCTCGACCGCGCCAGGGACGCCCGACTCCTCGAAAAGACGCTGGAAGAAGAAAAGCACGCCGATGTCGCACTGACGGAACTCGCCATGAGCGTCATCAACGACGCCGCGATGGTGTGATACCGATCGCCGCGCTGTGCGTGTTATCCCCCCGCTGAACTATTCAGCAACCCTTTAGATCGCGACAGCTCGTTGCGACGGAAATGAGATTCACCATGAACAGTATGACGACGTGTATCGCTGTGATCGCTGCCGGTTGTGCCTTGAGTCTCGGCGGCTGTGACACAAGGACTGAAAACCCCGAGACGCCAAGTTCGCACACGCCGCCGGACCGAAACACACCGACACGTTCAGCCGACAACACCGGCAACAACCGGGACGACATCGGACGTGATGATGCCAGAACGCCAATGGATCAATCCGAATCGAGCGAGCACATCCAGCGTACGGCCGATATTCGGCGAGCCATCGTGGCGGATGACACGCTTTCTATGGGCGCGAAGAACTGCAAGATCATCACCGATGAGTCAGGCGCCGTCTGGCTGCGCGGGGTCGTGGACTCCCAGGCCGAGAAGGATCTGATCGAGCGCCTCGCCCGCCAGGCTGCCGGCCCGCACAGTGTGACCAATGAGTTGGAAATCGACACCGATTGATGGGATCATGCATTCGTGACTGGCATGGCTCAGTACCGTTGACGGCTTCACAGCCGATCAGTTTCTCTCACACGTTCCTGCAGCGACTGTTGCATTGAACCAAACCAGAATGGAGCGTTTCAATGAGTACCTCTGTCTTCTGTATCGCACCGTCTGAGACCATCGCGAACTCAATCGTTGCTCGTTTGAAGCGCGAGCGGTTTGCGGACAACGACATCTCAGTGCTCTTCCCCGACAAATCCACCACTCGTGACTTCGCACACGAGAAGAACACGAAGGCCCCCGAAGGCGCGCTCACCGGCGCTGGCGCCGGCGGCGTCATCGGCGGCACGCTCGGGCTCCTGGCCGGCATCGGTCTGCTCGCGATTCCCGGGCTTGGGCCGTTTATCGCCGCAGGTCCCATCCTGGCGTCACTCAGTGGCATCGCGGCCGGCGCTGCGCTTGGCGGAATCGCCGGCGGTCTGATCGGCATGGGCATCCCCGAGATCGAAGCCAAACGCTATGAAGGCAAGGTGAAGGATGGCAACATTCTCATCGCCGTACACGCTGAGGACTCCGATCGCGTCAAGCAAGCCAAGGAGATCTTCGAGAGCGAGAACGCGGAAGATATCACCACCGCCTCGACGGCCAAAGCCCCGAAGGCCAAGGACGAGGACGACTCCACATCAGACAGCCATCGCGATCGAATGCACTCCGCGAGCACATCGCACAATGCTGACACGAATCGTGACTACGCGTCGGATACAAATGCGGTGACCGGGCGAATCGCGCGAGGGCGTGATCCGATCCAGATCTAATGCACTCCGATGGTGTGATTGATGCCCGCTCAGGCGACGGCCAGTACGCCCCAGGGCACACGCACCACGATCAGACGGGTCTTTCTGAGAGGAAAGACTCCGTCATTTGCAGCCGCCATCCGCGGATGCGTAACAAAAGATGTCGTGCACCTTTGGCGACATCGCTTACACGGGAGTTAGTGACATATGGCAACCGAATTCAAAACAGCGGGGATTGAGAACAACTATCGCACGGACCATCAGAAGTCCAGCGACCGCGGCGGCATGTCGGACGGCGCCAATGCGAGGCGTGACCTCGCGGACAAAGCGTCCGACATGGCTGACGGTGTCGCGAACAAGGCCAAGGAAGCCGGCGACAAATTCATGAGCAAGGCCAGTGATGTCGGGCACTCCATGCAGGAGACCGGGCACAACATCGCCGAGAAGAGCAAGAGCGGTCATCGTGCGATCTGCGCTTTCACCAAGGAGAATCCGACCGCCGCCGTGCTGATGGCGTTTGGCCTCGGCGCGATCCTGGCACGCATCCTCCCGGGACGCTAACACCATGCTCACGCGCTTGTTCAGCATTGCAGGCCTGATCGTTCGGATCGCTGAGTGGAAGGCGAGCCTGCTCGCCTTTGCCGCCAGGCGATCCGCGATCGCGATGATGGGCTACCTCGTCGCCGCGATCGTGGCGCTGGGGGGGTTGGCGGTCCTTCTCGGTGCCGCGTATGTGGCACTCGAAGCCGTCGTCGGCGCCTCGCTCGCCATGGCGGCCGTCGGGGTGTTCCTCCTGCTCGCCGCATCTCTCATTTGGATCGTCTCCTATCAGCGAGGCAAGAGCAAGGGACAAGTTATGACCGAACACGATGCATGGAAGAATGTCGCGCGTGACGAGGAAATGCTCCGCTCATTACTCGGCTTGACCAACGACGAAGACAAGCCCAACTTCAAACGTCCCGGACCGAGCACCCAACCATCGCCACAGTCCAACGCCATGGAAGGCTTCGACAATCCCAAGGTCGCCATGGCGGCGGGATTTGCGCTGCTTGGTCTGCTCGGTCCGGGGCGCCTCTTCAAAACCGTGCGAATCGCCACCGCACTCGCAAGCGTTGCGGCACTGGCGCATCGCGCGATCAACGAACACGCAGAAAAGCAAGGGACGCAAAGAGCGCCTTGATCCGCCTACACATGCCGGTGTCGAGCGTTGCAGCGCGGTGTGACACCGCGCTGCTTTGCACGTCTCAGGCTGCGCCGCCACATCGGCGGGTATCCGGAACTTCCGGATTCAGCGGGGTTTACGGAAAGTGGAGCGGAGGAGAGTCGAACTCCCGACCTCATCATTGCGAACGATGCGCTCTACCAACTGAGCTACCGCCCCAGGCAGCCGATGCACTTCGCACGGCCGTGGGGCCGTGCCGTGGTGCAACGGTGGGGCCATTGTAGCCCGGGAGGGCGTGAGGGCGAGAGGGTGTTTATGAGTCGCGGGCGGCGTCATGGAGTTCGATCGCGTTGTTTGATCCCGACCGGCCCTGTCGGCGGCCAGATCGCCGATTGTCCGGCATTCGCCCCGGCCGGATTCTGCGCATTTTTGTGCCCCGGTCACCCAGCGCGAACCGCCGCTGGCCCCGGTTCGTTATTGAGAATAGAATCTCAGTTGTGGCGGCCGATGGTCGATGCCTGATCCGGTCCATCGCCGCTCACGCCGAACGGGAAGCCGCCCATGGCCAGACCCTCGCTCCGTCGTTTCGTCATGTTCGCCGCGTGTGTCGTGGCGGCGTCAATGCTGGCCACCATCACGGCCTGCACCGGCCGTGAACCCGCGCCTCGGACCGGTCCCTTGCGCATCGTCGTGAGCATCCCCCCCCTTGTCGGGCTGGTTCGGCCGTTGGTCACGTCCGACCATGAGATCACCATGCTCATCAAGCCCGGGCAGTCGTGTCATGGGCATGAGATGACGCCGGCGGATGCGGCCGCGATCGCCCGTGCGGATGTCGTCATCTATGTCGGACTTGGGCTTGAGCCGCAGATCGAAGGGATGCTCAAGTCGCGCCCGGATACGCGCCGGCGCGTCGTGTGCTTCGCAGATGCCGTCGGCATTCGCGCGGACGATCACACGCATCATCACCACGGCCCGGATGAAGAGTGCGACCACGGCCCCGTCGATCCTCACCTGTGGGTGGATCCCGCGCTGGTCAAGCAACTCATTCCCGCTGTCGGCAGCGCCGTGCGCGAGGCGATGCAGGGACGCGCGACGGCCGAAGACATCGCCCGCAGCCATCAGGCCGAGGCCGCGCTGCTCGAGGAAATCACCACACTCGAAACGGAACTTCGCGACATACTTCAGCCCGCGTCGGGGCAGTCCATCATCACGCATCACGACGCGTTCAGTCGTCTGGTCGCGGATCATGGCATCACCGTTGCGGCGGTGATTCGCCCCATCGCGACGGATGAGCCGACGCCGGGGGAGATCGCCGCGGCCGTGCGTGCGCTGAAGGAACAGGGCGCGCGTGGCGTGTTCATTGAGCCTCAGTTTTCATCGGCGGCGGCGTCGCGCATCGCGGATTCGGCGGGTGTTCCGCTTGGTCGGCTTGATGTACTTGGCGATGGGGACTGGTTTGCGATGATGCGGAGCAATGCTCGCGAGATCGCCCGGGTGCTCGCGCCGACGGAGGCCCGATGATCGCCCCCCACGCCCCCCACACCCCCCACGATGCCCCCGCGATCGTCTATGAGCATGTGACCTACCGATATCCGCGCCGCGGGCGGACGGACGCTTCCATCGTTGCGCTCGAAGATGTCTCGCTCACCGTCGAGCCGCGCGATTGCCTCGGCATCCTCGGACCCAACGGCGGCGGCAAAACAACGCTGCTCAAACTGACGCTCGGACTGTTGCCGGTGCAATCCGGAAACATCCGCATTTTCGGTCTTGCGCCCGGCGACGCTTGTCGTCACGGCCTGATCGGATATGTCCCGCAACGCAATGAGTCAGAGTCGTCCTTCCCGCTGACGGTTCGTCAGGTTGTGGAGATGAGCGCTGTGTGGCGACTGCGGCCGTGGCGCGGCCTTTCACGCGAACGTGCGCAGCACATCAGCGATGTCATGGCGCTGCTGGGGATCGATGCGCTCGCGGATCGACCGATTGGTCATCTTTCAGGCGGGCAGGTTCAGCGGGCGATGATTGCTCGCGCCCTGGCGCCAGCGCCGCGCATCCTGCTGCTCGATGAACCGACGGTCGGCGTCGATCTCGCCGGTCAGCAACGATTCGCGGGACTTCTCGCCGAAGTGCGCAAGCGCTTTGGCGTGACGATCGTGATGGTCACGCACAGTCTTCGCACGCTCGCGGCCGGGTGCGAACGCGTCGCGTGCCTGAGTCGCCGCCTGCACAGCCACGGCACGCCAGCGGGGCTGACCCCGGCCGTGCTTGCCGAGGTCTTTCAGCATGATGTGGCCGCGATCTTTGGCGATGTCCACGTCGATGCCCATCATGCGTCGCAGTGCGGCGATCCATCGCACCATCATCATCACGCCGCGGAGGCTGTGCAGGTGTCCACCTCCGCGCCAAAGGCACAATCGTGAACTCGCGAACGATCGAGTATCTCACCGATGAAATGCTGCGCGGGGTATACCTGCCCGGCGTGGCCACGGCCTTCGCCGTTGCGCTTGTCTGCGCGATTCTCAGTCCGCTCGTCGTGCTCAAGCGACTTTCGTTCGTGGGGCAGGGCGTGAGTCACGCGGCGTTTGGCGGCGTGGGCGTCGCGCTGGTGCTTGGCATGGTCTTTGCCCAGGGCGCGGACTCTGATCTGGCGATCACCATCATCGTCGCGGTGTTCTGCATCGCAGCCGCCCTCGCCATCGCGTGGCTCACCGATCGCGCTGACATCCGCGCGGACACGGCCATCGGCATCGTGCTGGTCGCCTCGATGGCCGTCGGGTTTCTGCTGCTTCAGTTCGCCGGCGAGTGGCGCAGCGTCCGCGGCCTGTCGCCTGCGCCATCGCTTGAGTCGATCCTGTTCGGCTCGATCTTTGACGTCACGACCAGCGCCGCTCTCACCGCCTGGCTCGCCAGCGCCGTCATCATCGTCGTCGTCTGGGCCACGAGGCGGCGCATCATCTTCTGGGCCTATGACGAGGCCGCGGCCGAGGCCTTCGGACTGCCAACCACGCGTGTCAAGATCCTCGTCATGGTGCTGCTCGCCTTGACCATCGTGATGACCATGAAACTCGCGGGGCTGATTCTCGCCACGGCCTTGCTGGTTCTGCCGGGGGCGGCGGCGGTGCAACTCTCGCGAAGTTCGGCGGGTGTGACGGCGTGGTCAGTCGTGCTGTGTCTTGGAGCGTTGGTCGTGGGGATCATCACATCGTTTGAACTCAACCTTCAGGTGGGGCCGACGGTGGTGGTGGTGCTGACGCTGGGATTCGCGGGGGCGAAGGCCATCGCCGTGGTTCGGGCGCGACGGCCGGACCAGGTCGTGACGACCTCCTGATCGAAACCGGCGCGCTTGCACGATAAAGTTCACACATGCCCGACGGCCCGCGAAAGAGCCTGATGTTCAACCTTGGCCGATTTGTCGGCCATATCGTGCATGGCGTCAAGTCCGATGTGCCGACGCGCGGCGGCCACAAGCGGGAGGTCCGCCGCGAAGTCGAAGAAACGACAACGCCCGACGGTTCGGTCACGCTTCGTCGCACCGTCATCGAAGAAGTCGAAGTCCATCCCCGCGGAGACACCCCATGACCGCGCCATCGCACCGTCCTTCCCGCACACGCCCCGTGACACGCGATCGCCTCGCGCGATCGATCATGCTGGCGATCGTGGTTGCACTTCCGATTGCGGCCCTTTCCGCCTGCGGAACAACCAGCACGAGTCAGACGCGAGCTGCGGCCGCACCATCCCCGTTCATCATCTTCGACAATCGCACGGACTCCGTGGTTCGCGTCACCATCGAATCCGGCGAACGCGGCATCCTCGCGGAGTCGTATCGCCCCACGGCCACGGGCGCCGCGCAGACCGTTCGCCCGGGCGACACGTTTGCGTATCGCGTGCCGGATGCCACGCCGTTGTCGTCTGACGCGGTCGCGGGGGTCCATCGCGTTCGCGTCGAGGCGCTCGGCGCGACGTGGGAACAGCCGACGGTCACATGGTGGGAAGTCGTCGGCATACAGCCTCGACGCATTGATCTCTCCGGCTCAAAGCGAAGCGTGGCGCTCCGGCCGAGCGGCGGCGGGAAACTCGTGCAGGTTCCCGTGCAGCAGTGGCTGGATCGCCCGGCGGAAGCCGCCGCACAAGAGCGATAGAGTTGCTCCCACTGGCCTCGGAGGATCGTGATGGATGTGAAGGATCGCCTGGAGCGGACGCGGTATTGGTTGAACGATCAATGGGAGAAACTGCCGAAGGCGGGCAGGATCCGGCTGTTTGTTCTGACTCCGATCGTCGCGGTGTTGTTGATCGCCGCGTTGATCGTGTATCGCCCGCGTGGGACGGTTGGTCCACCGCCAGGTCCGCCACAGGGCGAGGCCGTGCAGGCCGCGCAGGATTACGATCTGGCGCGATTGCGGGCGTTCACGTTGGAGGAATTGCGCGAGGAGGAATCGCGACGCGCGGCGGAGGTGGAACGCGCCAAAGGCATCGGACACTTTGAACTCGTGGCCGTGGCGACGGAGGAACTCGACCGAGTCCGGCTGGTGCTTGATGAGCGATCGGCCGAGCGGAGGTGATGTGGTCGGGGCGCGCTTCATCGCTCCCGCACGATGGATGGTGGTGCCGCTGGCCAACATAGAGCACGAGCCGGATTGATCGCGCGTCAACGCCGCGAAACTCAATCCTTCGTCCACGCTTGAACTTCGATCTGCACGGGTGTTGGGTTCTGGTCGGGATGCTTGCCGCGTTTGCGCAGTTGGTCCTCGACGACCGCGATCACATCCTTGCCCGCGAGGTCCATCGCGCAGGCCGCCTCCCAGGAAAGCCGTTCCTTCGCGCGTTGGGCCATGAGGATCGCGGTCGTGACTTCCGCCACATCTCCGCCTGAGTGATGGTGGCATTCGATGGCGCTGGCCGGTATGTGAAGCCCCGCCTTCTTGAGTCGTATCGACGTGTAGATCACCGTCCGCACATCCACCTTGCGCAGCAACATGCCGATGATCTCGAAGAGTCCGATTGGCGCGTTCGAGAGACGGCACTGGATCCACAGGGAAATGAAGTTCCACTGCGCCTGAGTCTCGCGCATTCGATACGCGATGAACGCCGCGATGACCAAGGCGAATGCAAGGGCAATGAAGAAACCCGGATCGTTGGTTTGAATCGGCACGTCACATGCCTCCGATTGTCGCCAAACGGCCGACTACTCTCGCCCCTCGCGCTCATCCATCATCTTCCCATACGCCACCATGCCCAGCACCATGGGGATGAAGGCTTTCTCGCCCGCGGCTTCCGCCACCTCACGAATACTCTTGACCTTGCCGCTCTTGACATCCTTCTTCAGGTCCACGACCATGTTGTCCACGACCTGCATGACCTTGATCCACACGTCATATTCATCGTCCGTTCGCGGCATGACCGGCACCGCGCTGAGGATGTTCGTCGGCGGCACGACATACCACTTGCCCTTTTCCTCTTTGATCGCGATGCCCAGCGGCGGCAGCACCGGCTTGCCATCCCACATGAGCAGGGCTGCATCATCCGCGACGCGCTGCACCGTCAATCGCTCTTCGCTGCGTTCAAGCCAGCCGTAGGGGTCGGCGATGATCTCTTTGACCGTGCGATCGAACGCGGCGCGCATGTCGGTGGGATCCTGTTGCGGCCCACGGCGACGCCCGCGATTCTGCTGCGTGCCTTGCATCAGGGCACGCCCGATGAGCGATGTCGCTTCACCGCTTCGCGCCGCCTCTTCCGCCTGCGCCCGAAGTTCCTCGACTTCCTTCGGGAACGCGCGCTGCACCTCTTTGCCGAGTTCCTGAAGATTGCCCAGCGTTGTGCCGAGTTGGCGATACACGCGGCGAACCTGATCGTTCTCCGCGTACAACAGACGTCCGAGACGATCCGCCTTGCCATCCTCGACCATCTTTCGCGCGGACGCCAGCACGGCCTCGGGCGAGTCCTGCGGATATTTGTCGCACCCGCCAAGCCCCGCCGCAAGGGTCATCGTCATCCCGAACATCGTCGCCGCAATCCATCGCTTCATCGTCGCCTCCCCAAAGTCACGCTTCGCCCAATCCCCAAACGCACGAACAGCCCCTACAATGCACCATGACTCTGACCGTCAACGGCCAGCCGCAGTCCATCCCCGACGGCAGCACGCTCGCCGACCTGCTCGCGGCTCTCGGCCTCAAGGGCCAGCCGTGCGCTGCCGAGGTGAACCGGGCCGTCGTTCCCAGCCAAAACCATGATATCACCAAACTCGCTGAGGGTGACACCATCGAACTCGTCACCCTCGTGGGCGGGGGATAAATGACTCCGGACCACGCCACCCACACCCCCCAGGCCCCGCCCGCGTCCGAGGGGCGCGATGGACCGCTACGGCTGGCCGGGCGTGTGTTCACGTCGCGCTTGATCGCCGGGACGGGAAAGTACGCCTCGCTGGACCTCATGCGCGAGGCTCTGGCCGCGTCAGCGTGCGAGGTCGTCACCGTCGCCGTCCGCCGGGAGCGACTCTACAACGACAAGGGCCAGTCGCTGCTGGACTTTCTCGATCTCGATCGGCTGACGATCCTGCCCAATACGGCCGGGTGCTTCACGGTGGATGATGCGCTTCGCGTCGCCCGTCTGGGTCGCGAACTGCTGACGCAACTCAAGAATCCCGGCGCCTCGTGGGTGAAACTCGAAGTCCTCGGCGATCGCAAGACGTTGCTGCCGGACCCCGTCGGCACGATCGAGGCGACGCGCACGCTCTCGGCCGAGGGCTTTGAAGTTCTTGCGTACACCTCCGATGATCCGATCTGCGCAATGCGCATCAAGGATGCCGGGGCGGCGTGCGTCATGCCCGCGGGTTCGCCCATCGGCTCGGGCCAGGGCGTGCTCAACCGCAACAACATCGTCTTGTGTCTCGAAGCCCTGAAAGCCGGCGATGCCGATTATCCCGTCATCGTTGACGCCGGTGTGGGGTGTGCGTCAGATGTGGCCGTGGCGATGGAACTCGGCGCGGATGCGGTGCGCCCTTGTACCGGCTCGGGCGTGACCGGGGTGATGGTCGGCG
>CAZTPJ010000048.1:13220-15556 GCA_964614515.1 uncultured Phycisphaeraceae bacterium
CTCAACACGGCCATCGCGCATGCGCAAGACCCGGTGATGAGGGCCCGCGCCATGCGACTCGCATGCGAGGCGGGACGAGGCTCATACCTGGCCGGACGCATGCCCAAGCGGCTCTACGCCACGGCCAGCAGCCCGTGGGAAGGTGTGATATCGTACATTCCCGGCGAATGAACGACGCGCTTACATCAGCGAGCCGACCTCGATGACGGATGTGGCCACGTCGAGCAGTTGTCGTCGGCTGTCGCGCGCCGCTTTTTGCAAGGCCTTCATCGCGTCTGGCTCGGTCATGCCTTTCTTGCTCACCAGAATCCACTTGGCCTGCTCGATGACGCGGCGCTGTTCCAGGCGCTTGCGCAGGTCTGACGTTTCGGCCGTGGCCTCGACATGCTCGTGATACCGCGCCAGGGCCACGTTGATCGACACGCGAAGTTGATCCGGCTCCGCGGGTTTGACGATGTACCCAAACACGCCCGCGTGCGAGGCTTCCTCGACCTGAGGTGGATCAGAATACGCCGAGAGGATCACGGATGGAATGCCCAGTTCCGTCAGGATGCGCTTGGCCGTGGAGATGCCATCGCCTTTGGGCATGCGGATGTCAAGCAGGGCCATGTCGGGCAAGGCGGTTCGCGCGAGTTGCACGGCCGCCTCTCCATCGCCCACCGGCCCGACAACGACGTATCCCAGTTCGCCGAGTGTCAGCGAAATGTCGGTCGCGACCAGGTGCTCATCATCGGCCACCATGATGCGAGTGGCGTGTGGCTCGCCTTCGAGGTCGCGCTGAAACTTCGGGCGTCGTTCCGCGTGTTGCGTGGTACTCATGCGTTGAACTCCTTGACCGCGTCCTGGGGTGTTTCTTTGCGCCGGGGTTCGTGGTCCCACGTCGCGCGAAGGTCGCACTCAAATCCGGCCTCGTTGAAACGAAACGTCGATTCGCCCTGCAACTCCGATCGGGCGAAGCCGTCGATCAGACGCAATCCGATTCCGAACTCCTGCGGCTCGGACACCGGCGGGCCGTCACGCTCGATCCAGAATAGATTGACGTCGCTCCGTGTGGCGTTGCTCGTCTGCTCCCATCGGATGGCGACTCGCCCCCGCTTGCTCGCCAGCGCGCCATACTTGCGGCAGTTGGTGAAGAGTTCCTGAAGGATGACGGCGATGGCCGTGGCTTGCGGCGCTGGAACGTGGATGGGCGGGCCTTCCACATCGACATGCGCGAGTCGATCTGAAGCCACGGCGCCTGTGATGAGTTGGCGCACCAGGTCGGAGAGTCGCACGGGCAGGCCCGGCGATCGCAGGATCAGGTCGTGGACATCCTTCATGGCGCGAATGCGTCCGCGCATGGCCGTGCAGACCTCGCGTCCGTCATGCTGCGATCGTTCATACAGCGAAATCAGGCCGAGAAGCCCGGCGAGGTTGTTGCGGACGCGATGGTCGAGTTCGCGCAGGAGCGATTCCTCGCGATGGAGCATCGCCTGCTGGTGGGCGAGGCTGGCGCGAAGTTGCTCTTCGATGCGCTTGCGTGCGGTGATGTCGGCGCGGATCGCGACATATTGCGAGATTCGTCCGTCTGGCCCGCGAAACGGCACGATCGTCGTGTCAACCCAATAAAACACGCCATCCTTGGCGCGGTTCTTGATCTCGCCGTGCCACACATCGCCTCGTGCGATCGTCGCGTACAGATGCGTGAAGAACGACTTGGGGTGATGCCCCGAGTTGATGATCCGGTGGTCCTGACCGAGCAGTTCATCCCGCGAATACTTACTGATCTCGCAGAACTTGTCGTTGACGTACGTGATGCGTCCGCGCTGGTCGGTGATCGCCACGATCGCGTGCTGATCAAGCGCGAACTTCTGAAATGACAGTTCCGCCATCGTGCGCTTGGCATCATCAATGACCGTGCGGGCCGTCTCCTCCGCGCGACGACGTTCATGAATCTCACGCGCCAGATCCTCATTCACCTTCGCAAGGCCGGGAAGCGATAACGCACGCGGAAGGATCGGCGCCAGCGCCACCGCCGTGCAGATCGACACCGCCGCCGTGCCCGCCTTGACGAGGCCGCTGAGTCGATACAGCGGCTCCCAGAAGATGATCGCCTCAACCAGATGGCCCGTGCCGCACGCGAAGATGAACGCGACAAAGAGCCAAAAGACCCTGGGAAACGGCACATCCTTGCGGCGAATCACAAAGCACGCGAGGATGAGCGGAATCGCCCAGTACGACGCCCAGATCACGATGTCCGAGATGATGTGCGTCCACCCGAGGCCGGCGGACCATTGGCCGCACTGCCAACGCGGCACAAACCCCGACGTGTTGGTCGGCCACGACAGAACGGGACC
>CAZTPJ010000048.1:15566-28129 GCA_964614515.1 uncultured Phycisphaeraceae bacterium
TGCCCGAGGGAGACCGAAGCGAATGCGTGCGACCATACCATCATGGCCGACTCTCCTCTTGAGGAAGTTCGGGGCGGATCAAGCGCCACCTTTCCTTCGACGCGGCATGGGTCAGGCTCCAGTCCGTTTCCGTGCGATCGAATGCGCCGGCGTGGCGAAGTCCGTTCGCACCCCCGTGGGTAGGGGAGTCTTGTTCACGGCCGTCGCGAGACTGCTTCCTGTCGGGCGAGGTATCGCTCCGTGCGACGGGAACGGTCCTGGTTCACGGGGGGATTATATCGCCGCTCGTCGGCGGGGGGTGGGGAATGAGAAACGGGCCGTCGCTCCCGCGACGGCCCGCATGGATTCACGTCCATCCGGGGTCATCAGCCGCCCTGATTCTGCTTCGCGGCTTCGTATTCCTTGAGCGCTTCGCGCAGCATGTCTTTCATCATGCCTTGCGCAAGGCCGACGGCCTTCTTCTGAAGTTCGATGGCCTTGTCGATGTTGCCTTCGAGGAAGTAGACGCGGGCGACGGTATCGATGATCGCGGCATCCTTGTGGCCCGAGAGTTCGTCCGCCTTCAGCGCGGCTTTCATCGCGATCTTGAGATCTTTCTCCTTCACGTTGCCTTCAGGGTCCACGATCGTCCATGCGACGGAGTTGAGCGCGTTGGAATCGTGGTTGGCGATGGCGGAAGCGATGACGTTCTCAGCGACGGCGTAGGCCTCGGGGTAGCGTTCAAGGCCGAGCAGGGCGGAAAACTTGACGCTGGCGAACTGCTTGGCCGCATCCGGGAACTCCTTCTCGAGTTTCTCAAACGCCGCCAGCGAGCCTTGCGGATCTCCGCGGAGCGAGGAGAAAGCCTCGTTGATGAGTTTCTCACCAACGGCGATTCGCTCCATGCCCTTGGCGGGATCCCACGTTCCCGCGACGAGTTGCTCGATCGGCTCGTGCAGCCACATCGGGTGACCGATGTACGCGACGTTGCCGTTTTGATCGACGACGAACGAGGTTGGGATGCCTTGTTGCTTGGCGGCCGTCATGAACGCCGCGTAGGTCTCGCGCTCGCTGTCATAGGCGACGGTGTAGGCCATCACGTCGCCCTTGTCCTTGGTCATCGTCTTGACCTGTTCGAGCGTGTTGTTGGGATCGCTGGCGGAGACGCCGACGATGGTCACGCCCTTGTCCGCGTACTCACGCTGCAGCGCGGAAAGGTGCGGCATCGACGAGATGCACGGCCCGCACCACGTCGCCCAGAACTCGACGACGTAAATGCGTCCTTTCTCGAATCCCGTGATCGGCTGGCCCTTGACCCAGTCCGTCACATGCAGCGATGGGGCGCGATCGCCGACTTCGAGCACCTTCTTCGCCGCGACCTTCGTCGGGTCGGCGGGGGTGGTCGTCGGTTGCGAAGGTTGGGCTTCGGGCTGCGCGTCGACTTTTTTCGCCAACGCCTTGGTCACCGCGCCGTCAAGCCCTTGCGAGGGTGAGCCAACCCACTCGATCGTGCCATCACGCCCGACGACGAAGGCCGTCGGAATCGTGTTGCGCCCGGCCGGACGCATCCAATCCGCCGACATCGATCGATCCTCATCGAACGCGACCGAGTAGCCCATCTTCGATCCCTGCGCGTTGACGAAGTTGCGAAGATTCGCCAGCCGGTCATCACGACTGCTGTTCGCCCGTTCCGATGCGGCGATGCCCAGCACCGACAGGCCGTCGCGCTCGTGCTTCTTCTGCAACTCCGTCAGGTGCGGAATGCTCGCGATGCACGGGGGACACCATGTTGCCCAGAACTCGACGACGTAGACACGGCCTTTCTCAAAGCCCGTCGTCTCGGCACCCTTGACCCAGTTTTCGACCGACAATGATGGCGCCGGGTCGCCGACCTTCAGCGTTTGTGCCAGGCCCGCGCTGGAAGCAAGGCCCAAGGCCGCTGTCATCGCCAGAATCCGCATCAACATTTTCATCTCCTTGTCATGGTGAATGGCGGGCGCAACGCTCATCGCGCCCTCCGGCCGGGCCGTTGCGCGGTTCCCCGCGAACCCGCAAGGCCGCCAGCCCTGTATACCATTGTACAACTCGCCACGCTCCGCGTTGATTCGGACTCCAGAAAAAGCCATGAATCCTCGCCGAACCCAAACCACCCAATCTCAGACCGGACTCCAATCCATGGGTCTGCTCGGGCCATTGGGGTTGAGCGTCGCCCTGCACGGCGTGCTGGGGGTCGCGGCCGTGGCTTGGTTTAGGCCGTCCAGCCCGCTGGACCTTGGCGATCGGCCATTGGAACTGGTGGAACCGCTAAATCGAGAGAAACTCGGCATCGATCGGTCGGACGCTGTAACGATCACCTGGCTCGGGTTCTCGACGCCCACCGAACACGATGCGGAGCCTTCGGAAGTGGAGCAATCCCACCTGGAAATCGCGGAAACGCAGGAGGTGATGCCCAACGCCCCGTCGGTCGCGAGCGTGGTGGTCGAGACCCCCGCCGACGAGCCGCACCCGGAACCTGCCGAGCAATCCGCCGAAACGCTCGTGCAACAAGCCGATCTCGTCCGCGAGTCCATTGAGAACGCGGTTATCGAGACGGCGGAGAGTTTCCGGCCGCTGCTCGACGGCCTCCTCGCCCTCGCGTCCCGATCCACACCCACGGAATCCGCACCGCCCGCGACAACCGATTCGCCCGAATCGGCCGACGCCAACGCCGCGTCCGGTGGGGCCAATCGTGAGGCCGATGCGACGACCACCGAAACGATCGACGCAAGGCCCGGGCAAGTCGTTGCCGCACAAGGGCTTGAGATCATCACGGTCCGTCCCAAGTTTCTGACGATCACGCGAATGACCGTCTGGCCGCACAACCCGGAAGTCGCGATCGAGTTTGGCTTCGGCGGACGTGTGACCGCTGCGCGATTTCAGCCGGGCCGGAAAACGGGGCACGCGGAGGTGGATCAGGCCCTGCTCGACGCGATATACCAGTGGCGGGCACGCGGCCCGCGCATCGACGCCCTGACACAGACAAGCCAGCCGATGACGATCAACATGCGAATCCTGATGCGATAGGCCGGAAATCCACCCGACGCGCATCCAAACAAGATCTGCTCAACCCAAGGCCGTCCACGGCCAGTCACCCCCGGAACCAGGCGTGAACATCAATCGACGAATCTGGATGCTCGGCTGCGCGGCGATGCTCTGCGCCTCCACGGCCGTGGCGCAATCCCCGATCCGCGTCGAGCAGGGCATCGCCGACGTTGATTCGAACGCGTTGGTCCGCGTGGACACATGGGTGGACTTTCGGCAGGAGATCGGGTGGGAGTCGGTGTTTCGTCTCGAATCGACGGATCGGTTCGGTCGTGAGAACGTGATGTTCGCTCGGCGCAGTGGCGCGGTGTCGGCCGTGTTTCCGCGATCTGTGTATTCGTGGTCCGAGAGTGGTCCGACGGTTGAGGTTCCTCCGGGAACGGTGTTTCACATTGGCGGTTTCGATGAGTGGGCGTCAGCGCCTTCGTCGCCCGCGCGTTCGCCGATGTGGATTGATCGGCGGGTCGATCTTCGCTCGGTTTCGTCCGCGACGCCCAATCGGCCGCAGTATCGCCGCGATGATCGCGCCAACGTCGAACCGGTGCAGCACGCGGCGTCACGGGCGCTCGCGGCGGAAGTCGCGCGTGAGTCGCTCGGTGATCTCTGGCAGGATGAGGGTGCGCGGAGGATGGCCGTGGCCATGCGATTGGCGCAGGCGCGAGAGGTTGAACGCCAGTGGGAGGCGCAGCGCGAGACCGCACAGCCTGCCACGCCCGAACGTGACAGGCCAGAACGTCCGTGAACACGAGAGGAAGCAGACGCGACCGATGGAGAGTCGATTGCAGAACCATGACAGGGACATCAGACGCGATGGTCGATTGAGAGTCTTGGACCACACACACGTGCAAGAGGGAGCTACGCAATGAGTCGATCGAGTTTTCGGATGATTGCCAGCACGGCCGCGATGCTGGCGCTGGGCGTGGTCATGGGCGGATGTCTGATTCGTTCGAGTTCGCGAACGTTTCACTCGGGGGCCTATATCAGCCCGCAGACGATGTCGCAGATTCAGCCCGGTTCGGGAGAGGATTTCGTGCTGGCGACGCTGGGGCCGCCCACGACCAAAACTGACTTGAGCGATGGGACGTCGCTGTGGCGCTGGACCTGGCGACAGACCAGTTCGAGCGACGGGCGCGTCTTCCTGCTGCTGAATACGGACAGCCACTCCGAGCGTCAGGCGTCGGCGTTTGTGCAGATGAAGGATGGCACGGTGGTCAAGTCGTGGCGTGACTGAGGCGCGCCGGGCATCGCGAACGATTCCGGGCGGATATATTCTCCCTGCGCGGCGCCGCTGGTCGAAGCGTGATCGAGCGCGGGTTGTGCGCTTGTGGTGAGTCCGCGATGCGTGGGAAGGCCGGCGTCTGGTTGAGGTTTACGGCGTGGAATGTCGTCACCGCGCTGGTGTATGCCATCGCGGGGCTGGCATGGCTGCAGACCGCGCATGCCGAGCGCCTGAACCTCTGGCCGCCAACGTCGGCAGCCATCGCCCTGGCATGTTTGATTCTGCTCGGCCCCCGGGTTCTTGTGGGAGTGTTTGTGGGGTCGATGGCCGTCGCGCTGGCGAACGAGTCGATGCCGCGGACCGTCGCGGCGGGGGCGGTCATCTCGCTTGGCAACTGTGTCGCGGCGTTCGGGGGTTGGTGGCTGCTGATCCGGTGGCTGCGTCTTCAGCCGGCGATGAGTCGCCTGCGGGATGTGGCGGGCTTGTGCGTTGTGGGCGCGGGTCTGACGCCGGCGATTGCCTCGGGCGTTGGCGCGCTGGCGCTCGTTGGCGAGGGGACCATCGCGTGGTCGGAGGCTGGAACTTCGTTCGTGCTGCGCTGGCTGCTCAATGCGGTGGGGGTGATCCTGATCCTGCCGGCCGTGCTAACCGTGTGGTCCGAGGCGAAGTGGCGCTGGCCGGCGAGTCGGCGGATCGAAGCGGCGTCGTTCGGCGTTCTTCTGGGCGCATCGCTCTCACTGATGGTCGTGGGGTGGTGGGGGCCTGAGTCCTGGTGGCGCGGCGTGGCGCTGGTGCCCATCGCGGTGGTCGTCGCCATGGCCGGAAGGCTTGGGCCGTCGGGCGGCGCGGTGGGGTCGTTCACGGCCGGGATCGCGGCGGTGATCGCCAGTTCACTGGATCTTGGTCCCTTCGCGCCGATGTCCGATGGTGGGTATCCGGCGGCGGTGTGGGCGTATCTGCTGGCGACGCCGTTGTCATCGATGCTCGTTGGCGTGCATGTGTCATCCACCGAGGCGGTGGCGCGACGGCTGGCGGAGCGTGAGTCCGCGCTGGCGGCGACGGTGCAGCAGATTCCGCTGGCGGTGTGGACGACGGATCGTGACCTGTGCGTGACGTCAAGCCTGGGTCGCGGCGTGGGTGAAATGTCGCTGCAGTCGGGCGAGCCGGTGGGCCGCGCGCTGCTCGAGTTCTTCGGAACATCCGACGGCGAGGCGGTGTCCGAACAAGTTCACAAGCGAGCGTTGACGGGCGAGACGACGTGGCATGAAGTGAGTTGGCGCGGCAAGGAGTTTCAGGCGAGCGTTGAGCCGCTGCGCGACCGCAGCGGGCGCGTGATCGGCTGCGTCGGGTGTGCTCGCGATGTCACACGCACCCGCCGAATCGAGCGGGCCGTGCGGCTCATCGCCGAACGCACCACAGACACCGGCGAGGCCTTTTTCCTGTCGCTGGTCAAGACGCTCGCCGAGGCGCTGGAGATTCGCTGCGCGGCCGTGGGCGTGATTGAGGATGGACGCGTGCGGGCGCTGGCGATGTGGGACGATGGGACGCGTCGCGTGGACGCGGACTTTGACGTACAGGTGGAGCCGTGGAGCGCGGTGTGCCGTGGCGAGTCGGTTGTGGCGCTGTCGGGTTTGAATCACGGGAGCGGATTGTCGCGGTGGGGGGGGGCTGAGGCGTTTGTCGGCGTGCCGCTGTTGTCGTCGGACGGGAGCGTGGCGGGCCTGTTGTTCGTGATGCACGATGGTCCGATTGATGAGGCGCTCGAACCGCTGTCGATCCTGCGGCTGGTGGCCGCCCGCGCGACGTCGGAACTCGGGCGTTTGCGCGTGGAGGAATCGCTTCGTCGCAGCCGCGAGCGTCTCGCGGCGATCGTGGGCAACACGCCCAATGTCGCAATCTGCGGTTACGACGAAACGGGGCGCGTGTTGTACTGGAACGAGGCGGCCAGTCGCGTCTTTGGCTGGCATGAGGCCGAAGCGATCGGGCGCACGGCGCGGGAGTTGATTCTTGATGATCAAGGCGCTGCCGGCTTCGCGCGTGTGCTGGAGGATGTCGCGAAGACCGGTCGGCCGTTTGGACCCGAGGAATGGACGTGTCGGCATCGCGATGGTCAGGCGGTGGTGGTGCTCTCGACGGTGTTCATGATCGAAGGGCAGGATGGCAGGCCTGAGTTCGTGTGCATGGATGTGGACGTGACGGAGCGACACCGGGCGGAGGAGGCGCTGCGGCGCAGCCAGGCGGAACTGGAGCGTGCGCAGGAGGTCGGACGCGTGGGCAGTTGGGTGTCGGGGCTTGACCTCGAGTCGCCGCTGCGATGGTCGCGGCAGACCTACCGGATCTTTGGCGTGGATGAGGGACGATCGCTGTGCGTGCGTGACTTCGTCGATCGCGTGCATCCTGACGATCTGGATCGCGTGCGCGAGGCGGAGCGCACGGCCATCACGCAGGGCAAGGTATACTCCGTCGAACACCGCATCACGCGCCCCGACGGCGAAGAGCGGTGGGTGCTCGAACAGGCCGACGTGGTGCGGGATGTCGATGGGCGGTCCATGGGCCTGATCGGCGTGGTGCATGACATCACGCAGCGCAAGCGTGCCGAGGCCGCCCTCGAACAGGAGCGCGCGTTCCTTCAACAGATCGTGGACATCAACCCCAACCTGATCTTCGCGAAGGATCGCGAAGGGCGATTCACCTTCGTGAATCGAGCCGTCGCCGAGACCTATGGCACGACGGTGGAATCGCTGCTCGGACGCACGGACGCCGACTTTAACACGAACCTTGAAGAAGTGGCGTTTTTCCGGCGAATGGATGAAGAAGTGATGGACTCGCTGCACGAGCGGTTCATCCCTGAGGAAGTCATCACCGATTCGACGGGCACCCGGCGCTGGCTCCAGACGGTCAAGCGGCCGCTGGTGGGGCGCGACGGCCGGGCGGACGTCGTCCTCGGCGTGGCGACGGACATCACGCTGCGCAAACAGGTCGAAGAAGCGCTTCGCGAAAGTGAAGCGACGAAGGAAGCGATCCTTCGCGCGATCCCCGATCCGATCTTCCGCATCGCGCGCACCGGCGAGTATCTTGACTACAGCGGGCCGCCAAATGCGAAACTGATGGCGCCGCCGGAGAGGTTCCTCGGCCAGCGCGTCGACGACATCATGCCGCCGGCGATCGCCCGACGGACGATGTCCGCGGTGGAGGAGGCGCTACGCACAGGCTCGGCGACGTTTGAGTATTCGGTCGAACCGGATGGCGCGGGCCGGACGTATGAAGTGCGCATGGTCATCGCCGGCCCGGATGAGGTCCTCTCGCTCGTGCGCGATGTGACCGATCGCAAGCGGGCCGAAGCGAGCCTGCGCGACAGCGAAGAGCGATTCCGCCAACTCGCCGAGTCGGTCGAGGATGTCTTCTGGATGCGGGATCTCGCGAGCCATCGACTCATCTATCTCAACTCCGCGTTTGAACGAATCTGGGGCATGAAGGTGCGCGACGCGATGATGGACGTGGCGATGTGGGACGCCTCGATCCATGCCGCCGACCGCGAACGCGTCACGCATGACATGCGCCGTTGGCTCGACGGCGACGGCCACGCCCCGTGGGTCAGCGAGTACCGCATCACCCGTCCCAACGGGCAGGTGCGATGGATCCACGATCGGTGCGTTCGCGTGCATGACGCCCAGGGGCGGGCCTACCGCATCGCGGGGGTGGCCGAGGACATCACCGAGCGGAAACTCGCCGAGGCCGCGCTCCGCGAAAGTGAAGATCGGTATCGGCAGTTGTTCCACACGAACCAGGCGGTGAAACTTCTGATCGATCCTCTCGATGGTTCGATCATCGACGCGAACGAGGCGGCGGCGCGGTTTTATCAGTATCCGATGCGCGTGCTTCTGGCCAGTCGCACGAGCGATCTGGCCGCGAACGAGGTGACCGGGTCGCTCGAAGCGCGGATTCCGGGCGAAGTGGGGATCGAAGGCCAGTGGGAGACGGAGCATCGCCTGGCGACGGGCGCGACGCGCGCGGTGGAGGTGTACGCCGGACCCATCGACCTGCACGGCCGCCGGCTTGTGTTCTGGATCGTCCACGACATCACCCAGCGTCGTGCCGCCCAGGCCGAGGCCCAGCAGTGGCGGGCACGATACGACGCGGCCGTCAAAGCCAGCCGCCAGGCGCTGTATGACTGGGACACGGCGACGAACGAGATCGTGTGGGGTGGCGCGGCGGGCGAAGTGCTTGGGTACGAGCCGGGCGAGTTGGCGACGCGGGCGCAGTATGAGTCGGCGATTCACGGGCAGGATCGGGAGGAATATCGCCGCGAGACGCAGCGCGTGCTTCGCACGGGCGAGCCGTTTCACCTGGAGTATCGCATCCGGCGCAAGGATGGCAAGTTCATGGACGTTGTCGAGAGCGGGTGTTTTCTAGAGGAATCCGGTGCCGTGACCGGCGGCGAACCCAAGCGCATGGTGGGCTTCGTGGCCGACGTGACGCAGCGGCGTCGCTTTGAGCGTGAGTTGCGGCAATCGCAGAAGATGGAGGCGGTGGGGCATCTCGCGTCGGGGGTGGCGCACGACTTCAACAACCTGCTGAGCGCGATTTTCGGGCACACCAGCCTTGCGCGGCGCACGCTGCCCGAGGGTCATCCCGCGAATCAGTCGCTGGAGCGCGTGGAGGAGGCCGCGCGGCAGGCCAGCGGCGTGACCAGCGCCCTGCTGACCTTCGCGAGGAAAGGTCCGACGGACAAGCGTCGCGCGTGCCTGGCGGACATCGTCGAGCAGGCGCTGCGATTGCTGCGGCGGACGCTCCCGGCGCGGGTGGAACTTGTGACACATCTGGATGACGGCGTGCGGGTCAACGCCGACGCGACGCAGTTGCAGCAGGTGGTCCTGAATCTGGCCATCAACGCCCGCGACGCCATGCCCGCCGGCGGAACGCTCGAGATCACCGTGCGCGGCGAGGGCAACGACGCCGTTCTCGAGGTTCGAGACACCGGCCTCGGCATCGCGCCCGAGGCGATCCCGCGCGTGTTCGAGCCGTTCTTCACGACCAAGGCACGCGGCGAGGGAACCGGCCTTGGCCTGGCCATCGTGCATGGCATCGTCCGCGAGCACGCCGGCCGCGTCGAGGTCTCATCAACCGTGGGGCAGGGATCGACGTTCCGGGTCTTCCTGCCGCGGGCGTTGGAACAGCGAGAGACGCCTCAGCCGGATGCCGCGCCCGTGCGAGGCGCTGGAGAGATGATCCTGCTGGCGTGGGGCAACCGGCAGGTGCGTGAGATTGTCGGGTCGGTCCTGCGCGGCCATGGGTTTGAGGTCAGTCAGGTGGAGGAGCCTTTGCGGCTGGCGTCGAGCGCCATGAGCGCCGGGAGCCGATTAGGATTGGTCGTGATCGATGCGGACCTGCCGGGTCAGTCGCCGTGGCGCCTGGTGTCGGAACTGCGAGGGCAGGGGGTGCGCGTGCCGGTGATCGTGGTGTCGGGGAAGGAGACCGAGGCGCAGGCGGCCGTGTTCGATCGGGATGTGGTCGTGCTTCGCAAGCCGTTTCAGATGTCAGCGCTTGCGCTGGCGGTGTCGGAGGCGATTCGAGAGCGTGAGTCCCTCAGGAGCAACGCGACATGAAGCCTATATCGGTTTTGCTGGTGGATGACCACGCGCTGGTGCGCGAGAGCCTCGGCCAGTGGCTGCGCGCGGAGGATGGGATCACCGTCGTCGCCAGCGTCGGCAGCGCGGATGAAGCCATCCAGGAAGCCCTGCGATTCAAGCCCGATGTCGTCCTGATGGACATCGACATGCCCGGGCTGCTCTGCTTCGACGCAGCGCAGGTCATTCGCACGCGGTGTCCATCCACCCGCGTGGTCTTCCTCAGCGCGTTCTTCAGCGATCGCTATATCGAAGATGCGCTCGCGGCCGGGGCGTCGGGGTATCTCACCAAGGGCGTGCCGCCGGAGCAGGTGGTCAAGGCCGTGCGCGATGTCGCGCAGGGGGGGGTCTGCTTCTCGCCGGAGGTGCAGCAGCGGCTGGTGATCGACTCGGGCGGGGTCAAACTCGGCACGGCCAGCAAGACGCGGGTTTCCACGCTCACGCCGCGCGAACTCGAAGTGCTGCGCTACCTCGCGCGTGGCCTGTCGAAGAAGGAAATCGCCAACACCATGCACCTGTCCGTCAAGACGGTGGACAACCACAGCGCAAGCCTGATGTCCAAACTCGACATCCACGACCGCGTGGAACTGGCCCGATTCGCGATTCGCGAGGGTCTGGCGGAGGCGTAGACGTTACGACACGATCGCGCCGGGTTCGATCTCGGCCGAAGGCGTCAGGAGAATCACGCGGCGTTCGGCCGCATCCCTGGGCGCGCTGCTGGCGGCGAGCAACATGCCGCGCGATTCCTGCCCGCGGATCTTCCGCGGGGCGAGGTTCGCGACGATGATGATCGTGCGTCCGACCAGGTCGGCGGCTTCATAGTGCCCGCGAATGCCGGCACAGATCTGCCGCGGCTGGCCCGAGCCATCATCGAGTTGGAGCACGAAGAGTCGATCCGCGTCGGGGTGCGGCTCGGCCTGGATGATGCGCGCGGTGCGCAGGTCCAGTTTCGCGAAGTCCTCAAACGAAACCGTGGGCTTGGGCTCGGGCTGTGTTTCGGGGGATGGCGGGGTCATGATCTCTCCTTGCGTGAGTGTATGCGCAGCGTCTGTTGGATCCGGTGGGGCGGGCGTCTCGCCCGCCTCCTTTGCGTGTCCGATGCGCGATGGACCCTCCAGCGGCGCAGTCGCGAGCGATCGTGCGGTTGCCGTGGGCCTGATGGCCGCGATGACCACCCGATCGGAGCGGTCAATCGCGAACCTACGGCTTCTTGCGGATGATGCGTTTGGGCGTGCGCTTGGGTCTGCGTTTCGCGGCCGCGCGCAGCGCGTGGCCCGCGATGGAGCCTTCAGCGCGCCGGGCATCGACGGTGTCGCCGATGGCCTCCATGGCGGCATCGACATCGCTCACGCCGAGGATCAGCGTCGAGGCCTGGCCCGGCGGGGTGCTGCCGTAGACATAGTTGATGTTGACGCCGGCCTTGCCCAGGGTCGCGGCGAGTGTGCCCAGCGCCCCGGGTTGATTCTCGAGAGAGATCGCCAGCACGAGTTGGGTGCAGACGGTGTACCGCTGCTTGTCGAGGGCCTCGCGCGCGAGTTCCGCCGGCGTCGCGATGATCCGCACCCAGCCGCAGTCGGTGTTGTCGGAGACGGAGACGGCCTCGATGTTCACGCCGGCCTTGTGCAGCATCGAGCAGAGTGTCGCGAGCGTCCCCGCGGAGTTGTCAAGACCGACGCTGAACTGCACAACCTTGGGCATGGGCGATCTCCGGCTGGGGTGGACTCGGTGGGCGGGCCGCGGGGGTTCAGGCGTGGGCGGATTCCAGGTGTGACTTGATGTCCTGAAGGTCCTTGTCCATCGCTTTCTTCATCGGCCCGAGCATCAGCACGCCAAGAGGCGACATGACCCGGGCCATGAACGTGGTGGGGCGCGTGGTGGTGTCCTGTTCCAGGCGAGTGCCGCCGTTGACCCGCGTGCAGCGCAGGGTCGAGGTGAACTCCACGCCGCACGACATCGCGCGAAGGGTATACTGCCTGGGTGGGTCAAACGCGACGACTTCCATCGTTTCCGTCGCTTCCTTGCCGAACATCACGCGAGTCTCGCGGAACTTCGTGCCCACGCGTGTCGGGCCGTCGGTGAGCATCTCGACGCGCGTGATGCCTTTGAGCCTCCCCGCGGCGTTCGCAAAGTCGGTGATCGCGTCGAAGACGTGCTCAACGGGGGCGTTGACGGTGGTCTCAAGGTGGATTCGAGCCATGATGCGGTTCCTGGCGAGGGATGGGCAGTGTACAAGCGCGGCAGCCGCAAAGTCCATCAGGGCGGCCATCCCGCGTCACGGAGCCATGTTCACAGGAGACATGGAGGGGGGCATGTGTGTGGGGGGGAGGGGGGTTCACAGGAGACATGGAGACGTGGAGGGGAGTTGGGGCGTGGGGGGAAGGGTGCGTGCCGCGGCCCCGGCTCTGCGGTGGTAGCGAGGCCCCGGCTCTGCGGTGATAGCGCGGCCGCGGCTCTGCGGTGATAGCGCGGCCGCGGCTCTGCGGTGGTAGCGCGGCTCCGGCCCTGCGGCGGTAGCGCGGCCCCGGCTCTGCGGTGGTAGCGCGGCCCCGGCTCTGCGGCGGTAGCGCGGCCGCGGCTCTGCGGTGGAAGCGCGGCCCCGGCTCTGCGGTGGTACGGGCGTCTCGCCTGTACCCGTCTCCCATTCCTTCCTCATGACC
>CAZTPJ010000049.1:0-27604 GCA_964614515.1 uncultured Phycisphaeraceae bacterium
GCGGCTCCTTCGGCGTCGCGCCGCCTTCGCCAACCGCCGCCCCGACGCCCGGCGCTTCGATGCTCATCTGCAAGCCAAGACCCGCGTTCCCGCGCAGGGGCTTGTCGCACACGATCATGTCTTTGACCAAACCCACACGGCCGGGGATCGTCAGATCATCCGCGCCAAACAAGTACGCCTGCGTCAGAACGCACGTCGAGGAATCATCGGTGAAGAGGGCGAATGCGAGCATGAGGCTATGGACCATTGTTGGCCCGAGCCTCGGGCCGATTGCGCCCCGGATTGTCGCCGCCTCAACCCCGGTTCGCCACCCGGAGCATGAAAAGTCGAGTCAGGCCGGGGTTCCCGTGGGATGCCGGAGGTTTGGACGGTCCGCGTTGCTGATTCGCGGTTGATCTGAGTCGGTGAATTTGGTACGTTGGGTCAATGCGGCCTCGGCCGGGAGGTGGGTGATGAACAAGCTGATGAGGGCGATGACGGCGGGGCTGCTTGCAGTGGCGGTCGTGTGCGCGACCGAATCGGCGCAGGCGCGGGACATCTTCTTCGACACGTTCAGCGGAAACCAACTACGGCCGCACTGGCAGCAGCCGCCGCCGAGCCACTGGGAACACACCGTCGCCGACAGCCGCATCACCGTCAGTGGACTGTTTCACCCCGGCGTGCCGGGGCAGCCAAATGTGGCTTCCATGTCGTTTAGCATCGACCCCGTGAAGCGAGACGTGGTCGTGTTGACTGCTGATCTCGGGTGGGAAGCCGGCGATGGTCGCTCCCTCAGCGTTCGTCTCTACGGACCCAGGGGGTATGTCGGCGCAATGGGGTACGAAGAAGTTGGAGGCGTGCGGCAGGTGTACCTCGACGGCCCGTTTGGCCGTGCGATCCACTCAGCGCCGCCGCCAGGTTCGCACAACTTCAGGATGATGCGAGGACCGGATTACACAGTCCTCTACGTTTCCGGCACGTTTGTCGGTATTCTTTCCGGAACGGGCTTCGAGATCCTCGGTCGAGTCGAGTTTGCGTTCACTGTGGAGGATGCCGTTCACTTCGCACCGCTCTACGTCGAACATGTCCGGATCGTGCCGACGCCCGGAGCAGTCACGGCGAGCGTCTGCTGGATGGCGGTACTTGTGTTTGGCAGGAGGCGACGATCACAGTCGCACGGTCGGGGCAACCCTCCGTATCCGGCTAATGCGTGAGTTGAACCCGGACTCAGCCCCACTCTCCTCGCGACCGCCATCTACACTCACCCCCATGACCCGTCCGGGCCGCATCATGTGGGGACAGGCGCTCCTGTGGGGCGCGTTTCTCGCCTGTTCGTGGACGTGGTGCATAGGCATGTTCCTGCCCGTGCTGCTCGTGCGGGACTTTGGAACGCTGGGCTTCGTCGTCTTCGCCGTGCCCAATGTGCTCGGCGCGGCCGTGATGGGCTGGGTCATGGCCCGCCCGCTGGCGAGCCATGCGTTCGTGCGTCGGCATCTGCTCGCGTGTCGCGCGTTCACCATCGTGACCATCGCGTTTCAGGTGAGTTTCCTCGCATGGCTCATGGACATGCTCCACATCGGCGACCAGCCGGGCGCGACGCTGGTGATGCTCGTGATGGGAATGGGGCTTGTCGCGGCCGTGATGTCGCCGACGCGGCTCGACCCGTGGCTTGCGTGCGGCGTGCTGGCGTTTTCGGTGTTCGTGTTCATCCGCCTGCTGACCGGGGATCATGCGACGGTGCTGCCACGCACTTCGCTGATGTCGCCCGGCTCGCTCCCACCGACGCACATCCTGTGGCTCACGCCCGTGTGCATCTTCGGTTTCGCGCTCTGTCCGTATCTCGATCTGACGTTTCATCGCGCCCGCCAGAGCGCCCACGGCGCAACCGGCACGGCCGCGTTCACCATCGGCTTCGCCGTGTTCTTCCTTGCCATGATCCTGCTGACGTTCATCTATGCGCCGATGTTCATCGGCCATGACGGCCATCCCGCGCGGCTGCCCGCGATGCTCATCGCCGCCCACATCGGCATCCAGGCGCTGCTCACGATTCATCTGCACACGCGCCATGTCCCCACGCCGACTTCGATCGCATCGTGGCCCGGGCGACTCGCTCTGGTGGCATGTGCCATGTTCGTCGCGGCCGTAGGTGTCGCGCCGCATCTGGCGACGCGACTGGGCGTGATCCACGGCCTTTCGCCGGGCGAGGGCGTGTATCGCGGCATGATGGTCTTTTACGGGCTGATCTTTCCGGCGTATGTGTGGCTGTGCGCGATCCCCACTCGCGATGGACACGCGGGCCTCGTCGGGCGAGCGGGCCGTCGCAAGGTCGTGATCCTCATCCTCACCATCGCGGTGGCGCTACCGGCTTACTGGCTGGGCTTCCTCGCGCGTGAGACGCCGTGGCTGGGTGTGGGGATGGGCGTGGTGCTCTTTGCCCGACTCGCCCTCCCGCGACGGGCGGTCATCACTGGCACGCCTGAAGCACGTTCGTGAAGATCAAGAAATCAAAGATATCAAACGTCGCCGAACGGTCCAGATCCGCCGAGCGATGCTGTTGGCTGAAGCGATTGGCGAACTCGAGGAAGTCGAGTACATCCATGCGTCCATCTTCGACGAAGTCCAGCGCAGCGCACGGATCGCTTGTCGCGCGATCGAGCATCTCAAGCCATACGCCGGCCATCACCGCCCCCCCCCGCGCGGACAGGTGCGCGCCATCGCTTCGCATCCCGTCGGCCAACTGCTCGACGAAACTCCCAAGCCGAGGATGTTCCAGTGAGGCAAGACCCACCACCCCCTCCGCACGCGACTCATCGAGAATGTACCGATGCCACGGCTCGCCCGGCAGGCCCGCGTGCGCCATCTCGCCGGCCCAGATGATGTCCGCCCGGGGCAGTGCGGCCGCGACCTCGGCGGTGTACCGAGACATTGCCGGCGGCGTCGACGACTGCTGCGCCGGCACGACGAACCAGACATCCGCCCGCGTCAAGGCCATCCATCGCCGCGGCGCATCGCGGAATGAATTGTCCAGTTGCTCCGTATAGCCGCGGCCACCCTGGCCGGCGCAGCCGACGATGATCCCCCCGACATCCTCGCGCCACGCGCTGTACGCCAGCACGGCCACGCCTGTGCCAGCGCCCGCCTCGACCGACACATGAATCCCTCGCCATTTGTTCGGATCGCCGGCCGCAACCGCGTCGAACTCGTGACGTAACTGCGCAAGGCCCCATTCGCCGAAGCGAATCTCCGAACCCAAGCCCGGCGACACACCGAAAGGATGCTCAAACGTGAGTCGCGTAATGCCCGCGTTCTCGACGACCGATTCAATGACGGATGATGCGCCGTGTCCCTCGCCCGCCACGACATGCGCCATCATCCCAACGCGAAGCAACGGTGACCACAGCCCCTCGAGTTCAATCGTGCGCGGATCAACCACAACATCCCCCGCGCCAAGGATCCGAGTCCACTCGGTCGTGTCCAGTTCCTCGCTCTGACTCGGACCCTGGACACCCGCGCCGCCTTGCGAAGGTCCACGATCCCATCGCCACACCGCGGCCGGGGAGCCTGGATATCGCAGCACAATCGCTTCGACAATCAGCGGCGCATCGGCCCGCACGAGCGAACCGTTCTCCGGCCTGCAACGCAGCGTGAAGAAGCCCTCGGGCCGAAGCAGCAATCCCGCGCCCGGTCCCGCCGAAGGCCCCGTTGAAAGCGTGAACGTTCGCGTGAAATCGTCCAACGGCGCTCCGGCGCTCTGCAGCACGACAATCGTGCCCGCCGGGCTTCGACGCGGCGGATCGCGGTTCGTCTCAAACCCAAACCACACATGCGTGTCAAGGCCCGCGACGTCGGCTGGGCGGAACATGACGCCCGAGATTCGCGGGCGCAATTGGGCGATGAACCCGTGCATGTAGTTGCCATTGCCGCGCCCGCTGCCGTCAAATCGGTTCACGGCCCGGCTGTTGGCGCTCACCATCACGCGCAGCGGACCGGCAAGCCCATCAACGATCTCTCTCGCGCGCGGCGCCCAGCCTGCAACCATGTCCCCGCCGAGCGAAGTGCCTGGACCTTCAAGCACGAACCACCCATCAAATGGCGGTTCACGGTGAGATGCGTACACGAAGTTCCCCACGCTCGCCATCGGGTGCACGGAGCGCAGTCGATCCGTCCACACACCGTTGTACAGATAGAACTCATCCCACATGTGAACGTTGAAGACGCTGGCGGGCAAACTTGGATAGGCCGCCTGGAGCGTTGAGGTCGAGCCCCCGACGCCCGCGTCATTGGGCGCTGATGACATGGCGAGGTTCAAGGCGAGTACGCACCCCGGCGGGCCGTCCATTCGTCCACCCTGCGCAAGGTTCGAGTGATCCCACGCCGCGAAGTATCGCCGTGAGTCGAAGACCTCCGTAAAGTCGCGTTCACCAATCGCGTGACGGCGAATCACGATCGGACCGTACGCGCCGCGAAACGCCGGATATCTCGACGCATCCCCGCCGATCACCAGGTCCGACGTCAACGGCCCCAGAACGCCGCCAACCAACTGCGGATCAGAGCCGGCAGCGTGAAGCACCCCGAGCGACTGACTCCCCACCCACAAGTCCAGACGACCCACCGCGCGATCAAACGACGCCGCGATCAGCACCCACTCACGAACCGGTACATCGCATTCGGTCGTCAGGTGAACCGTGGTCAGCGCGTGCGAGGAACGGCCGAGTGTCGGCCCATTCCCGCTGCCGGACAGCCCCGGCTTTCCCGCGTGAAACGTGAAGCGAACCTGCCGACGCCCGTCGATCACGACATCCAACAGGTCCGGTTGCTGAATCACGGCCCGCGACGCATCATCCGCTGATTCTCGCCAGACCCAGGCAAACACGGTGTACGAACCGTTGCTCAGGTGGGCCGGGACTTTGTTGGGGGCGAGCCGAATGTGAGCGGAATCGCTCAGCGACAGGATGATCGCCCCTGCGGGCGCAGCCAGCCACATCGCCAGGAAGACCGCCAAGGCGCGCAGCGCAACTCTTTGTAATCCAACTGTTTGCATCAACGGATCCGCAGGTGTTCCGATCACACAGTCTACCACACGACCGCCGGATTCCCAACCGAACCAGGTTCCCCGATCACGGCCGTGTGCTGAGCCTGCCCCCGTGCCCGACCACGCCCCAGCCCCGGCACAGACCTCGCAAAAGTTTTTTTCGTCACAGACTGGCGAAACGGAAAAGTCGTGGCATTCTTCTGGTGTCTTGTCTCTCTCTCCTCCTATGGCCTGGCCGCTGGCGGAAACGCGTGTGGCCGGGTTTTCTTTTTGGGACTGATCGGTTGACTCGACCGACGGACCAAGCCCGATTGCGATGAGAGCCAGATCGACGCGCGGCGACCCCGGCTGCCATTGGCGGCCTCATCAGCATCCCAGCATCGTGAATGGAAAGTGGAGCGGAAGGGACTCGAACCCTCGACCCCTAGCTTGCAAAGCTAGTGCTCTACCAATTGAGCTACCGCCCCGGCCCCTCACTGTAGACCCCACGTCAAGGGCCAACAATCCACGATGCCACGGCCACGCTCACCACGACCGCTGCTCATCGCCGCCTATCTGGTCATGCAGGCGCTGATCCTCTACTGGCTGCCCGTTGTCCTCTTTGACCCCCCGACGAGCCTCCGCGATGTCCTTCACGACGGGTTCAATCGTGGGTATACGCCGTATGCCCTCACGGCCGTGCTGGGAATTTCCGCCTCCCAACTCACCTTGCTGCTTCCCGTGATGAAGCCGAGACTGCGAAAGCGGTCCGGGCGCCCGCGGATGATCCTGCGGCACATGGTCACCGGGGTGGCGATGGGCTGGTGTGTGGCGGTGACGGTGACGATGATCACGGCGATATTGGCGGATTACTTCGGCGACCGGAGTTGGTCCATCGCGATCAATGTTTACTGGATCACGCTGGCGGTGGCGGCGACGCTCTGCACGCTCGCGAGTTGGCGATTCGCCCCGCGGCGAACGCCAATGCTGCCGAGCATCATCTGCGCCGCGGGCGCGGGCGTGGCGATGGCTGTGTCGCTCGCACTCGCGCTGCTGAGTCTTGTGCAACTGCTCATGGGCGAGCGTCTGTCCCCGGCGCTGTGGACGTTCACGATCGTCATCACCATCGTTGGTGCGTGGGCCATCGCCACGCCCATGCTGGCTCTGGTGCTGTATCGAGGTCGGCGCACCGAGCGACTCTCACGCACGGCCGCCTGGCTCGTGGCGGGATCAGCGCTTGAAGCACTCCTCATCCTGCCCATCGACATCATGATCCGGCGCAAGACGGATTGCTACTGCGAAGAAGGCACGTACTTCGCGTGGATCGTGCTTTCGGGCGCCGGGCTGTTCGCGTTCGGGCCGATGCTGCTGCTCGCGCCGATGGCACGCAGGCGGAGGAGACGCCGCGCGCGGCAGTGCCTCGCCTGCGGCTATGACCTGCGATCTACTCCGCACGTGAGGAACTGTCCAGAGTGCGGCACGCCCACACGACGCCGCGACATCGCATCAACCGCCGACTGACTCGTTCATTTCACCGCGTGATCCGCCCATTCACGGACACCCGTTCGCGAACGCATTGCCGAAACACAAGAAGTCCAGAATATCGCAGATGTCGTAGCCCGCGCTCGCGTTGCAGTTGCACGCGTACACGCCCCCGGCCGCGAAATCGCTGCCAAAGCACAGAAAATCGAAAATGTCCAGCACGCCCACGCCCGTGGACTGGTCGCAATCCGCGTAGCAGCCGAATCGCCCGACCCATGCATCGCGTGCGCCGCCCGTCGTCGCGCCGAAGCGTCCATCCGTCGAACCCGCGAGCATCACGCCCCCGCGACCATCGGGCATCATCGCATGCACGCGATCCAGCGCGCCCGAGCCGAACTGCGACAGAGACACCTGTGCGCCGCCCGCATCAAACCGCGCCACCCACACGTCAGATTCTCCCGTGTGCAACGATCCAAGCGCCCCCCACGTTCGCCCCGTCGCGAACACCCCCCCCTCGCCATCCGCCGTCACCGCGAAGGTCTCATCCGTCGTCGATGTCCCGATCTGGCGCAACCACAACGGATTCCCATCGCCATCGAACCGTCCCACCCACGCAACGCGCTCGCCAAAGTGCTTGGTCCCCAGCGCCCCGCGCGTCCACCCGCCCACGAACACGCCTCCGGCCCCATCGGGCGACATGCACCACGCCCAGTCATCCGTACTCACCCCGAACTGAATCATCCACAACTCGTCGCCATTCGCGTCAAACCGACCGAGCCACGCATCGGCCCCGAAGTGGTGCGGCCCGGCCAGATCGCCAAACGTCGCCCCGCACGCGAAGAACCCGCCCGCGCCATCGGCCGTGATCGTGCCAAGATAATCCACGCTCTCGGTGCCGAACTGTTTGATCCACGTCCGCGAGCCATCCTCGGCGTATCGCGCCAGCCACACATCCCACGTCCCGGCGCTGCTCCCGCCAAGATCGCCCTGCGTGTCACCACCCGCGAACACCCCCCCCTCGCCGTCGGACGCCAGCGCCCACATGCCCTCGTGAAAGAACGTGCCGATCTGACGAATCCAGAGTCGATCGCCCGCATCGTTGAATCGCGCGATCCACGCGTCATATCCGCCGTGACGCACCGGCGGCGACACGATCGTGCCGTTGACCTCGCCACTGATGTACACCCCGCCCGCGCCATCGGGCGCGAGGGCCCATGCGAACGCCGACTCCGGCCACGTTCCGCCGAACTGCCGAATCCACAGGCGCGTGCCATCCGCCTGATATCGCGCAAGCCACGGATCGGGCAGACCCATCCGCGTGCCCGTCATCATCCCGTTGGTGTCCCCCGCGACATAGAACCCGCCGGACCCATCCGCCGTGAGCGCCTTGGCCTCTTCATCGCCCACCGTTCCAAACTGGCGAATCCACACACGCTCCTGCGCCACCACCGGCACGGCCACGCCGGTCAACACCACACCGGCCACGATCAACATGCTGCGGTTCATCGCTCGCCCCTTGCAACCACCCCGCCACGCATCACACACGCGCCCAACCCGGCGATGCGGCAACTCGCCCCCGGGAGTTGTACGGCCGGGATCGCGGGTGGTTGCAAGCCTTGCGAAACGCGCGATACGAAAGTCCGCCCGGAGTCACCCGCGCCGACGATGCGGCAGCATACCAGCGCCCAACGCCGCGAGCAACATCGCTGCGCCGCTTGGCGCGGGGATGACCTGAATCACGGCCGAGCCGTGGCGGAACTGGTTGCGGGAAACGAGGTCGATGGAGTTGCCGTTGTGATCGACCCACACGGCGAACACGGGCGTGTTCTGTGTTTCGAGTTCGACGACTCGTGGCCTGAAATCACTCGTCGTCCACGTCGCCTCGAAGACGGCCAGCGGATTGGCTTTGTGGGGAATGCAGCCCACTATGCCTTCTTGAAAGAATCTCACTCGCTCGACGCCGCCGGGAATGCCACCCTCCACAAACAAGCCGAAGCACCCATACCCGCCGGGCGGACGCGGGCCGAGTGGTGCGGGAAGTACAATATCCGTGAAGGTAGCGATGGTGTCACTACCAACGAGGCGGAAGTTTGCGCCGTAGAACCCAAAGAGATGTTGGGGAAAGTGCGCCGACACTCGGACGGTCGTCGATGGATTTGACGGCGAAACCGGCTCGCCGATCACTTCAATCAGCCAGCCGCCTATGGGTCCGGTTTGCGCCAGAACTGGCCCGACGGCCAGGGGAACCAACGCGATAGCCACCAAGCTTGCCCGTTTCATTGCTTCACCAGATCGACCGTCGTTTCCGTCGCGATGATTCGCACGACATCCACACCCCCGTCCGCGCGCATTTCGTGGCCGTCAGGATTCTCGTGTGACATGCTGCCAGTATGACGAATCGGCCCGGGAAAGTCAAGGCCGGCCGTTCAGTCAATCCCACGAAATTACAACCTTCCCAAACTGCTCACCCGCCTCAAGGCGTTCATACGCCTTGCGGGCGTCCACGGCCGGGATGACCTGATCCACCGCGGGTTTGAGTGCGCCCGCGCGAAACAGCGCGGCCACTTCGCGGAATTCATCGTTGCCGCCCATCGTCGAGCCGAGCAGGCGCAACTGGTTCCAGAAGAGCCGCGCGAGATCCGTCGTCGCGTCCGGCCCGCTCGTCGCGCCCGGGCACACATACGCCCCCCCCCGCGCGAGACTCTTGATGCACGCAAGGTGCGTCGCCTTGCCCGACGAGTCCACGGCCATGTCCACACCGCGCTTGTTCGTCCACGCGCGAACCTCGCCGCTCCAATCCTGCCCCTTGTCAAGCACGCAGCATTCCGCGCCGAGCGATTTCGCCCGATCAAGTTTCCCTTGATGCCGACTCGTCACCGCGACGGGGCACGCGAAGTATCGCGCGATCGCCAGCGCGGCCGTGGCGACCCCGCCGCCGATCCCGGTGATGAGCACGCGCTGCCCGGGGCGCAACTGACCCTTGGTCACGATCATCGAATAGGCCGTCAGCGCGCACAGGCCAAACGCGGCCGCCTCGTTGGCGTCCGCATCGCCCACCGCCGCGAGATTCGCCGCGGGTGCGATGAAACGCTCGCACAACATGCCGTGCATGTGTTCGCCGATCAACTGATACGACGGCGCGAGCGTCGAGCCGGGCGGATCGTCAGGATGTGAACGCTCGGGCTGGCGCACGGCCGCGTTGACGATCACACGCTGCCCGATCCACGCCTTGTCCACGCCATCGCCGACGGCCTCGACCACGCCGCAGGCATCGCACCCGGAGATTCGCGGATAGTCAAGTTTCAACCCCGGCACGCCACGCCCGACCCACAGGTCCATCTGATTCAGCGCGGTGGCCAGCGTGCGGATGAGTACCTGCCCGGACGCGGGCGGGGGCGGCTCGGGCCAGTTCGCGACATGCGCGATGTTGGGCGCGACGGGTGAACCCTGCTTCTGCACGACGATGGCTCGCATGATGCAGCATACGCACCCGTGGCGGAAGATTCCGGCAAGCCGTGCCACTGAAGTCCACCTGCCCGTGCCACTGAAGTCCGGCGGGAGTTCGATGGCTTCGGCCGGCGCGGAGCACGTGCTGCGTGCAACGGCCCGGACTTCAGTGCCCTTGGGCGCGGCCCGCGCGAAGGCACTGAAGTCACTCGGACACGTATGAACCACATTCGCACAAGACGCGCGACTTCAGTGGCACGAAGAATGGACCTCCGCCTGCCCGTGCCACTGAAGTCCGGCGGAAAGTCGATGGCTTCGGCTCGCGCGGAGAACGTGCTCGGTCCAACGGCCCGGACTTCAGTGCTCTTGGGCGCGGCCCGCGCGAAGGCACTGAAGTCGCTCGGACACCCATAAACCACATTCGCACAAGACGCGCGACTTCAGTGGCACGAGGAGCGCGACCTCCGAGGCACGGACATCAGTTTGAATCAGAAGCGAGGCACATCACGCCGACGCTGCGGCGTTCTCGGCGGCCTTGGCCGCGGCCGCATCGGCTGCCGCTTTCTGCGCCGCAGCCACCTCCGCGGCGAGCCGCGTGTTCTCGGCTTCGACGTGCTTCATCCCGCGACGACGATCGCGCAGCCGCCGTGACTTGCCCACGCGATCACGCAGGAAGTACAACTTCGCCCGGCGCGAATCCGCCCGACGCAGGACCTCGATCTTCGCGATGCTCGGCGAGTTGATCGGCCAGGTTCGCTCGATGCCCACCTCGTCGGCCACGCGGCGGACGGTGATCATCTCGTTGATCCCCCCGCCCCGGCGAGAGATCAAAACCCCCTGGAAAACCTGGATACGCTCTTTGGCCCCTTCGACGATCCGGCAGTGAATGTTCACCGTGTCGCCGATGTCAACCATCGGAAGGTCGGACTTGAGGGAACTGGCGTTGATGCGTTCAAGAATGGCTTGCTGCGACATGGCTCGCTCCACGGTCAACTCCGCCCACAGAGGACGGCCGCAAATGGGACTGCAACTGTAGGCGAGCGCCCGGGGGGCTTCAACGACACGGCGAACGCAGTTCGGGCGTTCCCGGCGGAGTGCCAGCCTATCCTTCGAGCCTCCGGACGTGGCTTGACGGGCAAAGTCCAATCACGAAAGGAGGTGCCCGATGGCACGAATCAAGTCAGTTCAGTTCGATGAGTGCTTTTGAGACGACCAGTAAGCGCCGTCGAGGATTCCCGTCCGAGACACACGTCAAACGAGGCACGCGCGGCGTGCTTACCGACCTTGGTCTCGTGAAGGAGTTTGTCGAGAAGCTCGGTCGAAACGATCCATGCCCGTGTGGTTCCGGCAAGCGGTTTCAAGGCATGCTGCCTTGAGTCGGGCCGGTTTTGACGGGTCGAACAGAAACGATTACAGAAGATGAACTCCAAGCAGGGCCGGGCACACGCCCGGCCCGGTGTGCTTTTCAGTCCAACGCGTCACTTCGGTCCCAGCAGATCCGGCCTTCGCGACTTTGTCCGCGCCAGGCGCTGCTGAAGTCGCCACTTCGCCACGGCCTGATGGTCGCCGCTGAGCAGGGTCTCCGGAACCTCCATTCCCTCCCACTCGCGCGGGCGAGTGTAATGCGGACAGTCGAGCAGGCGCGCCCCCGGCGGTACGCCGAGTTCCGCTGCGACCTTGGCGCTGATGACCTTGCCGATCGCATCCACGTCGTGCGGCGCAGCGAACGAGTCCTGCACGGCCGACGCTTCATCCCCCAGCGCCCCGGGCAAGAGCCGAATCACCGCATCCATCACGACCATGGCCGCGAGTTCGCCGCTGGACAGCACATAGTCCCCGACGGACACTTCGATCGGCGCGAGGCGCTGAATCACGCGTTCGTCGATCCCTTCGTAGTGCCCCGCGATGATGAGCAGTCGCGGCAGGCGCGAGAGTTCCTCGGCCATCGCCTGCGAAAACGGGCGACCCTGCGGCGACATCAAGAGTCGTGTGGCCGGGCGCGGGTCCAGCGCTTCGGCCGTGCGAACCGCATCCCACAGCGGCTGGCACATCATCACCATGCCTGGCCCGCCGCCGAAGGGACGATCATCGGTCTTCTGATGCTTGTCGAGCGTGTGGGCGCGAATGTCGGTGGCGTGCCATTGCACGACGCCGGCCTTGTATGCCCGCGCGGGAATGCTCACGCCCAGCGCGGCCGGGGCGTCGGGGCTGAACATCTCCGGAAATGTCGTCACGATGTCGATGCGCATGGTGGACATCCGCCGGGCGTCGTGTCACGCAAGCGTAGCGATGATGACGCCACGGCCGCAGCATGTGTGATGTGCGAACACACACCCGCGCGTCGGACGCGGGCATGGCAGTTCGATTTCTGGCGATCGGGGTTCTGCGTTGACCGAAAGGCAACCAGACTCACTCGGTCTTGGGAGTTTCGGCCTCGGCCGTGGCGGCTTTGGCTGCCGCGACGCGATTGCGATCGGTCGTGCGCTTGGCTTCCCACGCGGTGGTGTCGGCGATGTAGTTGCGCTTGATGAGGAGGTCTTTGACGGTGTCGCTTGGCTGGGCGCCGACGCTGAGCCAGTACTTGATGCGTTCTTCTTCGAGATGCAACTGCTTGGCTGAATCCTTTTCGAGCGGGTTGTACCAGCCGAGTTGCTCGATGCACCGCCCATTGCGGCGCGTGCGCTGATCGATCGCGGTGATGCGATAGAAGGGTCGATGCGTGCGGCCAAGTCTCTGCATGCGAATCCGAACCACTGAACAACCTCCGCCGGACGCTCTCGCCGGTCATCGAGTCCTCGCCACGTCGTGGCCGATTCCCATCCCGCGATGGGGGCCGAAGTGTAGCCGCGCTCCCCCTGCGGAACAAAGTCCGTCAAAACTAGTGGTATTCCTCATCACCGACCCATCGACGTGCCACAGACCTAACGGCTTGCCATTGGGGCACTTATAGGACGAGGCTTCCGACGAGTCCGACGTCCTCTCAGGAATCCCCGGAGCGTCCGAAAGAAAGCCCTTGTAAGTGGATTGAGTTTGTGGTAGGTTTATGGATAGCCACGGATCGAGTGTGTCGATCCGCGGGATTCGTTTTATCCAGCGCACATGTTTCGCGCTGGCACATTTTTCATTGATGGAGGTTCGTGATGAAGCCGCAACGTATACGCAGGATCAGGGCTCCGGGTTTCACGTTGGTTGAACTTCTCGTGGTGATCGCGATCATCGCGCTGTTGATCGGGATTCTTCTGCCGGCCATTGGCGAAGCGCGGCGCGCGGGCAAGTTGACCATGTGCTTGTCCAATCAGAAGCAATTTGGCGTGGCCACCGGGTCGTACGCCGCCGACTATGAAGATCGCATCTGGGCCTTCACATGGAGAAAGACGGGCACGCCCAACAACCTCAAGTTGCCCAGCCAGTGGGCGCAGTATCAGCAGGCGGGCGATGATGTCGCGGCCGGCAAGATGCAGGCTCTCGACATCCTGTCACGTCGAACGGGTCGAGATCCTTCGGACTTCTTTCCGATTTCCGGGGCCGCGTGGATTCCGCATGTCTTGTACACCCACCTGGTGATCCAGGACTATCTCGCGGCGCGTCTGCCGGAGAAGATGGTGGTGTGTCCCGAGGATGTGCATCGCAACAACTGGCAGATCGATCCGAAGAACAACTTCGAGCAGAACGTGTGGCAACCGTTCCAGGCCGCAGGCACGGACCCGATCAATCGTCGCTGGCCGTATAGCGCGTCGTATCAGCCGCCTTCGGCGACGTATGACCGCACGCCCACTCCTTCGCAGCGGATTTCGCAGGCCGGGGCGCACAACTTCTACTGGGTACCCGCGGGTTGCGTGCTGGGCAACTTGAGGATGTCCGATGTGCAGTTCCCCGCGAAGAAGGTGCATCTGCACGATCAGGAACAGCGTCACTACACGAAGAAGCGAGTGTTCTTCGGGTGGGCGGGTTCACGCCAGCCGCTGCTGATGTTTGACGGCTCTGTGAACATCGAGATCACCGGCGCGGAGGTGTACCAGCATCAGCGGCTCAATCGCCTGATGAAGGGCAACGAAGGGTGGAACCCGACGCAGCCCCAGTCAACTTCTCCGACGTTTATCGACTACACGCCCGCGACATGGGAAGCGCCGGCGCAGGGTCAGTTCGGCATTGATACGACCCCCGGTTACTACCGCTGGACGCGAGAGGGTCTGGATGGAATCGACTTCGGCGGTCAGGAGATCTACCCGTACTAGGAGCATCAACCCTGCATGACGATCACGGTCCGGCGTGGAGACATGCGCCGGGCCGATTCCAGTGAGGATGACGATTTCCGCCGTGGGCTGCGTTGGCCCCCGGCTCATTCATTTATCCGTGTAAGGCACGGCCTTACACCCATCGCGGAGGTTCGCATGTTTGACAGGAAACGAATCAGGGCGCCCGGATTCACGTTGGTGGAACTGCTCGTGGTCATCGCGATCATCGCGTTGCTCATTGGCATTCTTCTCCCGGCCATTGGCGAGGCGAGGCGCGCGGGCAAGCTCACGATGTGCTTGTCGAATCTCAAGCAGTTTGGTGTGGCGACGGGTTCATATGCGGCGGACTATGAAGACCGCATCTGGGCGTTCACATGGCGGAAGACAGGTACGCCCAACAACCCCAAACTGCCCAGCCAATGGGCGCAGTATCAACAGGCCACGAACGATGTCTATGCCGGCAAGATGCAGGCGCTTGACATCCTGTCGCGGCGAACCGGGCGTGACCCGTCAGACTTCTTCGGGATCGCTCCGGCCGCCTGGATCGCCCATGTGCTGTACTCGCATCTGGTGATTCAGGACTATCTGGCGGCCCGTCTGCCTGAAAAGATGGTGGTCTGCCCGGAGGATCTGCATCGCAACAACTGGCAGATCGATCCGAAGAACAACTTCGATCAAGGCGTGTGGCTGCCCTTCCAGGAGGCGCCCAGCGCGCTGGCCGTTCGTTGGCCGTATAGCGCGAGCTATCAACCCCCGACGGCCACGTACGACGGGTCGCCGGCCCCTGCTCGCATCACCCAGGCGACGTCGCAAAGCACGTACTATGTCCCAAACGACGTGCGAGTCGGCAACCTGAAGATGTCGGATGTGCAGTTCGCGTCCAAGAAGGTTCACCTTCACGACGCCGAGCAGCGGCACTACACGAAGAAACGCGTCTTCTTCGGGTGGGCTGGCTCCCGTCAGCCGTTGCTGATGTTTGACGGTTCGGTGAACATCGAGATCACCGGTGGCGATGTGTATCAGCACCAGCGTCTCGGTCGCTTGATGAAGGGCAACGAAGGCTGGATTCCCAATCAGCCCTCGTCGCGCAACCCGACGATCATCACCTACTCTCCGCAGACGTGGGAGGCGCCGGCCCAGGGGCAGTTTGGCGTTGATGACACTCCGGGCTACTACCGCTGGACTCGTGAGGGCCTTGCCGGCATCGACTTCGGCGGGCAGGAAGTCTACCCGTACTAAACCCCAGTTTTGGCTATCGTCTTGCTGAAAGCCTTGATCCGGGTTGCGACGGCAGCCCGGATCTTTTATTATGCGCGGTATGGAACTCATCGGCCTCGTGGGCCGGTGGGTGGTTGCATCATGTTCATCATCGCCGCATTTGCGGCCTTATTCAGGAGATCATCTGATGCATCGGATTCGTGTTCGCGCGTTTACGCTTGTTGAGTTGCTCGTGGTGATTGCGATCATCGCGCTGCTCATCGCGATCCTGCTGCCGGCGATTGGTGAGGCCCGCCGCGCAGGAAGACTGACCTTGTGCCTCTCCAATCTCAAGCAGTTCGGCGTCGCCACCGGGTCG
Source organism: uncultured Phycisphaeraceae bacterium (assembly GCA_964614515.1). Lineage (GTDB taxonomy): Bacteria > Planctomycetota > Phycisphaerae > Phycisphaerales > UBA1924 > CAZTPJ01. The sequence goes on from CAZTPJ010000049.1 coordinate 15,731, forward strand.
TACTCGGCGGACTACGAAGACCGCATCTGGGCGTTCACATGGCGCAAGACGGGCACGCCGAACAATCAGCGGTTGCCCAGTCAATGGGGCGATCTGCAGACAGCGCCCGTGTCGGATGTTCAGGCCGCCTCGCGGCAGGCCGTGGACATCTTCCGCCGTCGCACTGGCCGTGAACCGGGCGACTTCCCCGTCACCGATGGCTGGATTCCTCATGTGTACTACACGCACCTTGTGATTCAGGACTATCTCGCAGCGCGGCTGCCCGAAAAGATGGTGATCTGCCCGGAGGATCTGCATCGCAACAACTGGCAGATCGACCCGAAGAACAACTTCGACCAGAACGTGTGGGCGCCGTTCCAGCCAACGCCGGGGGGCGTGAATGTCCGGTGGCCGTATAGTGCGTCGTATCAGACTCCGGCGGCGTCGTACGATAACTCGGCGCCCGGAGCGCGTATCTCTCAGGCCGGCTCGCACTCGACGTACAACGTTCCCGGGGCGGCGCGACTGGGCAACCTGAAGATGGCCGACGTGCAGTTCCCGGCGAAGAAGGTTCACCTGCACGACGCGGAACAACGACACTACACGAAGCGGAAGCTCTATCTGAACGTACCCGGCGCTCGCCAGCCGCTGCTGATGTTTGACGGCTCGGTGAACATCGAGATCACCGGTGGCGAGGTGTATCAGCATCCGCGGCTGAATCGCCTCATGCGCGGCAACGAAGGATGGAATCCCAACGCCCCCGCAAGCACAAGCCCCACGTTCATCTCCTACACCCCGCGGACGTGGGAAGCGCCCACGGCCATCCCCGGCGCTGGCTCAGAGCAGTACCCCGGATACTTCCGCTGGACCCGCGAGGCTCTGGCGGGCATCGACTTCGGCGGCATGGAAGTCTTCAACCGTTAAGCGGCTGACAACCAGGGATCTTGCGCCGCTGCGCGATCATGTGATCGCGCAGCGGCTTCTGTGACAATCACAACTCCCGAAGTCTCACAATTCGCGTGCCCCGGCCTTCGTGTGAAGCGCCGGCGCAGGCCAGACAGAGTGCGGCCTTGATTCCCGCATCATTCATCAGAGGTATTCATGGCTATCGACTTGCGCTCCCGCGTGCGTGGCTTCACGCTTGTTGAACTCCTCGTCGTCATCGCAATCATCGCGCTGCTCATCGCGATTCTGCTGCCCGCCATCGGCGAAGCCCGCCGTGCGGGCAAACTCACGATGTGCCTGTCGAACCTCAAACAGTTCGGTGTGGCGACAGGCTCGTACGCAGCCGACTACGAAGACCGAATCTGGGGCTTCACGTGGCGAAAGACCGGCACGCCAAACAACCAAAGACTCCCCAGCCAGTGGGTTCAGTACCAGCAGGCCGACAACGATGTCTACGCGGGCAAGATGCAGGCGCTGGACATCTTGTCGCGCCGAACCGGACGTGATGCGTCGGACTTCTTCCCCATCGCCGGGGCCGCGTGGATCCCCCACGTCTACTACTCGCATCTGGTGATTCAAGACTACCTCGCGGCGCGACTGCCGGAGAAGATGGTCATCTGTCCCGAAGATGCCAACCGTGCCAACTGGCAGATCGATCCCAAGAACAACTTTGAGCAGGGCGTGTGGGCGCCGCTGCAGCCGTTGCACTCGGATCCGCTGAATCGTCGTTGGCCGTATAGCGCCAGTTACGAAGCGCCGTCCGCGACGTATGACCGTTCACCGGCGGGTTCCCGCGTGTCACAGGCGAGCGGGCACAATTTCTACCTCATCTATCAGGGCGGTCGTCTGGGCAACCTCAAGATGTCTGATGTGGCGCATCCCGTGAACAAGATCGCCCTGCACGATGCGGAACAACGGCACTACACCAAGAAGCGCGTCTTCTTCGGCTGGGCCGGTTCGCGACAGCCCCTGCTCATGTTTGACGGATCGGTGAATATTCAGATCACGGCCGCGGATGTCTACCAGCACCCGCGACTGAACCGTCTGCTCAAGGGCAACGAGGGGTGGGAACCGAACAATCCACGCGGCACAGGACCGACCGTGATCAACTACAACCCTTCAGCGTGGGAAGCGCCGGCCCAAGGACAGTTCGGCTCGGACGCCGTCCCCGGCTACTTCCGCTGGACCCGCGAGGGCCTTGGCGGCATCGACTTTGGCGGCATGGAGGTCTATCCGTACTGAGTCATCACGGCCACGCCGGGGCCACACCGCCCCGGCGCGACTGATTGCGGAACAGGCTGGATGTGGCGAAGCGCGTTTCACGCATCCGTTGGTCATCTGCCGCTCGGGTGCTGGCCACATTGGCGGGTTCATTTCCCCGCGGTTTTATTCTTTGGAGGTTGCCATGAAGTTTCGTTTGAGAAAGAGTTGTCATGCGTTCACGTTGGTGGAGATTCTGGTGGTCATCACGACAATCGCCGTTGTCGTGGCCACGCTGCTGCCGGCGCTGGGAGAATCCAGACGCGCGGCCAGGTTGACCGGATGCCTCGCCAACCTGCAGCAGTTCGCCGTGGCGACGGGGACGTATGCGGCGGACTACTCGGACCTCATCTGGTCCTTCTCGTGGCGTGCGACGGGGAGACCGAACAACCCTCGACTGCCGAGTCCATGGCCGGAGTATCAGACTGCGACCGATGATGTCGCGGCGGGCAGGATGCAGGCTCTCGACATTCTCTCGCGGCGCGCGGGTCGAGACCCGTCGGACTTCTTCCCGATCGCCGGCGCTCCATGGATTCCACATGTCCTGTACATGCACCTTGTGATTCAGGACTACCTCGGCGCACGTTTGCCCGAGAAGATGGTCGCGTGTCCGGAAGATCGGCATCGCCTCAACTGGCAGATCGACCCGGTCGTCAACTTCGAGAAGAACCATTGGTATCCCTTTCAACCCACTTCAGGGAGTGTGATGAACCGCCGTTGGCCCTACAGCGCCAGTTACCAGACTCCCGCGGCGAACTATGACCGAAGCGGCGCGAGTTCGCGCATCTCTCAGGCGGGCGCCCACCACCTCTACTGGATTCCAGGACAGTGTGAACTGGGGAACCGTCGCTTGACCGAGGTCGAATTCCCAGCACAGAAGATCATGCTTCACGATGGGGAGCAACGGCACTTCACCCAAAGGCGTGTGTTCTTCGGATGGGCGGGTTCACGTCAGCCGCTGGTGTTCTTCGACGGTTCGGCTCGCGTGGAAGTCACCGGCCTTGATGTGTATCAGCATCCACGACTCAACCGACTGATGCGAGGGAACGAGGGATGGATTCCCAATATACCTCAATCTTCAAGCCCAACGTACATCGACTATGTGCCCCAGACTTGGGAAGCCCCCGCCCAGGGGCCGTTTGGCGTTGACACCGTTCCCGGCTATTACCGCTGGACCCGCGAGAGTCTCGCCGGCATCGACTTTGGCGGCATGGAGGTCTATCCGTACTGAACAGCCCGGTCGCGACAGCGAACCACACCGCCCCCCGGCCGTCGCGGGGGCGGTTTTGCTTTCGATTCTCGCGAGGCTGCACCCGGCGGGCGGATCGCTGGTATGCCCTTGGGTCTGGTCCAATTCATCGGATCAGACGCAACAGGCCGACTACCGTTGTACCCAAGGGAGGTTTCGCCCGTGATGCAGACCGCTCGCGCTTATCGATTCAACCGACCCCGGCCGTGGCGCCTGGCGTGCCTGGCCGTCATCGCTGGCCTGCCCGCTTCCGTGTTCGCCGTGCAGGATGGCGAGCCGGCCCGCGCCCAGCCGGAGGTGCAACCCGCCGCACCCGAGGCGCGTCCGCCGGATGTGCAGCCGGGCCAGCCGCAGGAGCAGCCGGTCGAACCGGCCGAGGAGATCATCACGTTCCCGGCGTCGGCCGAGCCGATCCAACTGATCGAACTCGTCAAGTTCACCATTGATGTCCTGGACCTCAACGCGGCGATCGATCCTTCCGTCTCGGGCGCGGTCGCGCTCAACACGCCGCTGAAGGTCAAGAAGAGCAACCTGCTCGCCGTGCTCAACGTGCTGCTCGAACAGCGCGGCTTTGTCATGATGCAGGAGCCGATCACGGGCATCTATGAGGTTCGCCCGGCCACGGCCGTGGGCATCGCCTTTGATGGCCCGCTGGCGACGACGCGCATCATCTCGACGCCGAACGTCAAGCCCTCCGCGTTGCAACAGGTGATCACCGGGCAACTGACGTCGTCGCCGCGTCTGTCCTTTCTCGACAACCTCGGCGTGATCGTGGTGACGGGGACGCCGCGACAGGTGGACTCGGTCAGCGGCATCGTGCATCGCGTGCTCGCCGAGCGCGAGAAGATGCAGTTGATCCGGTTTGATCTTGAGTATCTCGCGGCGACGACGGCGCTCAAGCGCGTGGTCGAGATGGCCGGGGCAGCGCGACAGCAAACCCCGCAGTTCGGCATGGACCCGCGGATGATGGGCCGGGAGCAGCAGCAGCAACAGCAAACCACGCCGGGCACAGGTTCGCTGGAGAATATCGCCGATCGCCTCATCGTCAGCCCGCATGGCAATGCGCTGATCTTCCGCGGGCAGCCAGCCGAGGCCGCCGAGATCAAGCGGCTCCTCGAGGCCGTGGACCTGCCCGACTCGCTCTCGGCCAGGCGCTATTTCACAGGCTCATCGACGAGTCAGATCGCGGACCTGGCGCAGCACAGCGGTCTTGGCGAAGTCATGCGGCTACAGCAATCGACGGGGATGGAGGAATGGTGGCAGGGCATGGGTCCGGGCATGCAGTCACAACAGCAAGGCACATCGACGGTTCTCGGCGGATCGCGCCTCGTGGTGGATGAGTCGCGCGGGTATATCTCGTATTACGGCACGGCCGCGCAGCAGGAACAGTTCGCCAAACTCGTGGAAGAATACAAGACCGAAGGCGAGATTCCGGTCGTGGCGGTGTACAAGCTTCGCCACGGCAACGCGGAAAAAATGGCGGAAATCATCCAAAGTTTGATCGAAGGCCGAGCGGGGGCGGCGCAGAACCCGCTGCTTCCGCAACTCCCGGGCGGGGCGGGACAACGCCCGAACTTCATGCCCACGGGCGAGTTCTCGCAGATGGGTGAGGGTGAGGGCGGCGAAGAAGGTTCGTTCACGGGCGGCGAGAATGTCTTCGTCACCGCCGACATCCCGAACAACCAACTCATCGTCCGCGCACCCAAGCGCCAGCAGGATGAGTTCGCACGCCTCATCGAGAAACTCGACCTGCGACGCCCGCAGGTCTTTGTGCAGGCCCACATCGTCGCCATCACGTCATCAGAGGACTTTCGACTCGCGTTCGAGAGTCAACTTGTCTCCGGCCAGTTCGCCGTCAACACCGATTTTGGTCTCTCCGACTTCGCGGAAGACGCGATGTTCCAGGCGCCGAAGATCGTCGCGACGGGTCTGCCGGGCATGACGGCCGCGCTCATCAAGTCCAAGTATGTGCCGTTCATCATGAACGCGCTGCAGGTCGATGCGAGCGGCCGCGTGTTGGCCAGCCCGCAACTGCTCGTCGATGACAACGAAGAAGCCGAGGTCATCAGCGTGGATCGCCGTCCGTTCGCCCAGGTGAGCCAGGGCCAGAATACGACGATCACCAGCCAGGGCGGCGTGGCCGAGGCGGGCACGACGTTCACCATCACCCCGCGTATCAGCGATGGGTGGTATCTGAATCTGAAGTTCGCACTGGAACTCTCCACGTTCACGGGCGAATCACAGGGCGAAGGACTTCAGCCGCCGAGCCAGGTAAACAACCTTCGCGCGGAGTCCGTCCTCGTACCCAGCGACATGACCATCGTGGTCGGCGGGCTGACGCTCGACACGGTTCGCGATTCGGTCGTGCGTCTTCCGATCCTCGGGGACATCCCGCTCGTCGGACACCTCTTCCGCGACACGCGCCGCAGCGGGCAGACCACCGTCCTGTACGTCTTCATCACCCCGCGCATCATGCGCGACCCCAACTTCCTCGACATGGCCCTCATCACAGCCGGGCCGCAGAAACGCGTCGAACTCGAACCCGACGTGCCAGATTTGTACCCCAAGCGTGTTGAACTGTTCGAGACGGCCGCACGCAACCCCGCCGCCATCCTCCCGCCCGAGGGCGAAGAATAACGCGACATGGAGCGACCCCGCGCGTTATCCCGGCTCAAGCGCAACGGCGACCACGCCAACGATGGCGCCATGCGCCAGGGCGTGAGCCTCGTCACGGACGACTGGAACCGCGTGGCCGAGATGTTCGGCCCGCTTCGCATCGCCCCGGATCGGCTTCGTTCGTTTCCAACCGAGCCTGGCTCGGATGATGAACCGTGGGATGTGCTGCTGGCCATGCTCGCACTCGATGAGCAGACAGCGCTGACGCGACTGGCCGAACGCACGGGCCTTCGCTACGTCGCCGAACCGCGGCTCACCGAATCGGCACGGCGGTTCTACGAACTCATTCCGCCAACGGTTGCACGATCACATCATCTCGCGGGCGTTGAGATGCACGGCACGGGTGCGGCCCGGGCGATGATCGTCGCCACCGCGCAGCCGATGCAGCCGGCCGTGTTCTCCATGCTCGAAGAGCGTCTTGACATGCCCGTGCGTCTGGTGCTCAGTCCTCGCGGGGCCGTGGCGAACTTGCTCAATCGCGGGTATGAACAGCGGCAGGACCTGGTCACCGAGATCATTGAGGAGTTGCCGCTCGATGAGCGGGCGATTCAGACCGCGGCCGGGTCGATCGGGCAGAGTACCGACTTGCTGCAACTCGCGCGGCAGACTCCGGTGATTCGACTGGTGAACATGATTCTGTTCGAGGCGCTGCGTCGGAGGGCGAGCGATGTGCATGTGCATCCGCTTGAATCGCGCCTGATTATTCGCTTTCGCATCGACGGGATGCTGATCGACGCGTTCAGCCCCCCCCTCGCGCTGGCCCCCGCGATTTCCAGTCGCCTCAAGGTGATGACCGAACTGGACATCGCCAATCGCCATTCGCCGCAGGATGGGCATACGACCGTGCGCATCGGCTCGCACAAGGTTGACATTCGCCTCTCGGTGATCCCCACCGTCTTCGGCGAGCGCATCGTGCTGCGACTTCTCGATCAATCGCAGACGCAACTCACGCTCGACGAGGTTGGCATGACCGCGGAGATGCAGTCCACGCTGCTTGAACTCGTCGAGCGCCCCAACGGCATGATTCTCGTCACGGGGCCGACCGGCTCGGGCAAGACGACGACGCTGTATGCCGCGTTGGGCATGGTCGATCGCGCCAGCCGTAACGTGATGACCATCGAAGATCCCGTCGAGTATCACCTCGAAGGCATCAGCCAGATGCAGGTGAACCCGAAGCGCAACGTCACGTTCGCCACGGGCCTGCGATCGCTGCTGCGCCAGGACCCCGACGTGATTCTCGTGGGCGAAGTGCGCGATTCCGAAACGGCGCAGTTGGCGATCCAGGCCTCGCTCACCGGGCACCTCGTCCTTGCGACGCTGCACACCAACGATGCGCCCAGCGCGATCCCGCGATTGATCGACATCGGCGTGCCGCCGTATCTCGTCACGTCATCGCTCATGGCCGTGCTCGCCCAACGCCTCTTGCGGCGCGTGTGCAAGGCGTGCGGCGGGACGGGGAAGGCGACGGCCGCGAGGGCCGGTGATGATCGCTGCGAAACGTGCTTCGGAACGGGCTTCAAGGGTCGCGTCGCCGTCTATGAGATCATGACCATGACCGATGACCTCCGTCGTCTGACGGCCCAGAGCGCTGACGCGGTGGCGCTATACGACGCGGCCGTGCGTTCGGGCTTCCGCCCCATGCGCGACGATGCGGAGGCGAAGGTGTCGCGTGGGTTGACGACGACTGATGAGGTCAAGCGCGTGCTGCATTGACCCTTGGCGCGGCAGCGCGACCATCGGTCCATGTCTTGGATGCGACCAGTCTGTGCCTGTGCAATCAAAGTTCCGATAACACGAGTCTATCAAATTGATAGAAACTGATAGACTGACTGATAGACCGCCGTGACATGTGTAAACCGCTCTCGTAAAAGTACTTCGGATGTCGTCGATGGCTGAGCCTGGTGCAAAACACATGTCGGTTGGCCTCGCCCACGCCAAGATCAACCTTGCCCTGGCCGTGGGATCGGCGGAACCTGCCACGGCCGAGAAGCCAGGATGGCATCGCATCGCGTCGTGGATGCACGCGATTGACTTGTGCGATGAGGTGACGGTCGCGCCGGCGGCGGCATCGTCGTTCACCATCGCGTGGGCCGACGATGCGCCGCGCACGTCACCCATCGACTGGCCGGCCCGGCGAGACCTCGCGGTTCGGGCACATCGCGCGATGGAACACGCAGCGCAGCGCGAGTTGCCTGCGGCCGTGACGCTCATCAAACGCATTCCCGTGGGCGCGGGGCTGGGGGGGGGGTCGTCGGATGCGGCGGGCGTGCTTCTCGCGCTGCGCGATGCGTTCGGACTTGCGTTCGACACGCCGCGCCTTCGGCAGATCGGCGCGACGCTCGGAAGCGATGTTTCGTTCTTCATCGACGACGCGGAACCCCCGCGCCCCGCCATCGTCTCGGGCTTTGGCGAACACATCTCGCGGCTTGATCGACGCGATGCCGCGATTGTGCTCATCGTGCCGCCGGTGTCATGCGAGACTCGCGCGGTGTACGCGGCGTTTGACTCGCAGCCCACGGCCGGCGTCGATGCACAGCGCGTCGAGTCGCTCGCCGCGCGCAGCGCGCTCGAAGCACTTCCTGAACTCTTCAACGATCTTCAGGCCGCCGCGTTCCGCCTGCATCCGTCGCTGCGCGAGATACACACGGCCGCGGAGCACACGGCCTCCCGACGCGTTCACCTCACCGGCAGCGGCAGCGCGATGTTCACGCTCGCGGCGCACGGTGAGGCGGTGGCCTTGGCCGGTCGCCTGGCCGAGGCGCTGCCTGATTGCGCGATCGTGCGAAGTCGGCTGGTCTGAGCGATACGTAGGACGCTTCGCGGTGAATGAAAGCCGCGGCCGATTCGCACAGGCGAGACGCCTGTGCCACCGGATGCAGGGAGATGCGCACAGGCGACACGCCTGTGCCACCGGGAGTTGACGCACGCACATGAGGGTCGCCTGGACCACCACGTGCTGCGTGACTCCACACAAGCACGGCGGCGCCGGACCGGGTATTCCCGGCCCGACGCGCCATGCAGAGAACGAGATCTTCCCCGACATCCGATCAGTTGCATCCGGCCGCGAACTCGTTGCCGAAGCAGATGAAGTCAAAGATGTCGCAGACACCCAGGCCGGTCGTCGTGTCGCAGTCGCACGCATACGGGTCGCCCTGGTCAAACAGGTTGCCGAAGCACAGGAAATCAAAGATATCGAGCACGCCCAGGCCCGTGCTGCGGTCGCAGTCGGCGTAGCACGAGTCCGTTCGCACGATCTTGAGCACTTCACCCGTGCCGCTCAGCGGGCCGCCCGACCGCGCGACGCCGAGATAGATCTCCCCATCATCGCCGCGCCCGACGCCAAGCAGGTATCGCCCAAGCGGCACGTTGTTCTCAGAGATGCGAAACTCGCGGATCACGGATGGGAACGCGGGATCGATGTAGTACAGATTGCCCTGCGGCTGGCCAAACGTCAGGCTCCAGTCGCCAAAGACATAGAGCCCATTCATCTCCGGGATGTCATCGCCGCGATACACAAAGCCGCCGATGACGGCAATGCCGTCCGTGCGCCCGTATTCCGCGATCGGATCGATGAGTCCGACAGTGTTGCAGGTCGGGGGGGGGACGCTGGGGTTGAACGGATCGAAGCATGTCGTGCCTTCCTTGATGACCCAGCCGTAGTTGCCGCCCCTGGTGACGATGTTGATCTCTTCGAGGCGGACCTGTCCGACATCGGCGAGCCAGAGCGCGCCGTCGCCGCCGGGGCCATCGTCGAAACTGAAGCGATACGGATTGCGAAAGCCGTAGGCCCAGATTTCATCAAGCCCCACGGCGTTGACGAACGGGTTGGTCGGTGGGACTTCATACGGCGCAGCGCCATCGACATCAATGCGAAGCATCGAGCCAAGCGCGGTCTCGATGTTCTGGCCGTTGCCGATGGGTCCGTGTGGCAGGGTGGGCAGGTGGAGTCCATCGTTTGCGCCGCCGCCGTCACCAAGGGCGAAATAGAGGAAGCCATCCGGACCGAACATGACCTGTCCGCCGTTGTGATTGAACTCCGGTTCGTCGATTGAAAAGATCACGGTTCCACTGGGGTTCGCGATGTTCGGGTTCGCGGAGACGGTGAACTCGGCGAGGACTTCGGCGTGACACCCGCGCGAGGTGCCGAAGCATGGCTCGCCCATCTGCCCGGTGCGAGGGGCGGAGTAGCGCACGAAGAAGCGCCCGTTGGTCGCATAGTCGGGATGAAACGCCAAGCCCAGCGCGCCGCGCTCATCAAACCCCGCGCTGAGCGTCACGATCACGTTGCGCAGATCAAGAAACGGCGTCGGCAGCAGCGTGCCATTGTCGATGATCCAGATCAAGCCCGCCTGATCGACGACGAACAAACGGCCGGAACCATCCCCGCAACCGGTGATGAACACCGGCGCGTTCAGGCCCGTCGTCACGATTGGATCAAGATCGACGGTGATCAGGCCGGGCTGCACCTGGGCCGCAGCGCTCGCGCCCACGGCCGCAATCACACACGACACCATGCGAAGTCGCATTGCTGAACAGGACATATCGCCTCCTCTGTGTTTCGCCGGCGCGGGCGCATGATCGCGTGCGTCGGCATTGGTTGGTGAGGGAACGCTGCGTGTCAGGGCCGATGCGCGCAGCATGAACGCGAGGGAGGCGCCGCCGACACATAACCGGCCGCACACACTCGCGCAGTCAGCCCACACGCAGATGTCCCGCTCGCATCCGCTCATTGCAGACGCGGGGTCGATCTCATCGACACCGAAGAAAAGCCCGACGATGTCGTCGCGACACCGTCGGGCGTGGTTTCTCGCAAATCACGGGCGTGACGATCGCTACCGCAATCGCACGCGCCGTACTCGACTCAGTTGCAACCCGCGTTGAACTCGTTGCCGAAGCAGAGGAAGTCGAAGATGTCGCAGACCAGCGGTCCCGTGGAGGTGTCACAGTCGCAGGCGTATGGATCGCCGGCCGAGAAGCGATTGCCAAAGCACAGGAAGTCAAAGATGTCCAGCACGCCCACGCCGGTGCTGGTGTCGCAGTCGGCGTAGCAACTGGACGACTCATAATGAATCACGCCGGCAAAGACGCGCGGCGTGAACGTGCTGCCACCGGTGGTGAACGGAATCGACTTCGACACGCCGCCGTACAGGCGCAAGTCGAGATTCTCGTAGACCTGCTGAACGGTCGCCCCCGTGCCGTTGTACCGCGGGCCGGAGATCGTGAAGAGCAACGCGATGCCCAGCGTCTGGTTCTGCTGCAACTCGATCGGCGTGTTCAGCGTGATGAGATTCGAGACGACGGTTGACCCGTTGCCCACGCCCGCGCCCAGTTCGCTGCTCACCAGCGTCCAGCCATCGGGGCTGTTCGTGAAGCCTTCGTGGGTACCTGGACGGGTGTACACATCAAAGGCGATGTCCCCGCCGACCCCGGCCGTCGCGAACGTCTGAATGCCCGTCACGGCAAGATCGCTGCTGAGGGCCGTCAGATCAAAGTAGATCGCCCACCCCTGACTTCCGCCGTTGTTCGCGAGACCCGTCGTCAGCGTCTGCGCTGTCGCAAGGGGCGATAACGCGGCCAATGCCAACCCAGCCACAAGAAAGCGTTTCATCGTTCTTCCTCCGTTGAGATTCTCGTTTCCGCGCCGCCCACGAGGGCGCACGATGTCATTCTAACACCGATCGTCGGAGAATCCAAGACCTGACAGAAACCTACCGAGCATACGGCTTGTCACGCGAAGACTCGTGGCCACGCCAAGGCGTGGCCAC
>CAZTPJ010000050.1:0-27342 GCA_964614515.1 uncultured Phycisphaeraceae bacterium
CCTTTCACAAGGACTTGTCCTGTCCCCTCGCAAGTCCTTGCCTCGCGTCTACATACATCAGTGGGATGTATGCTTTATGACCTACACATAACGTCTACGGCATGTGCCGGGTTATCGCGGTAACGCTGGAGACGGAGTCTCGTGAACGACAACCCCTCTCACGAGTCAGGTTCGCATCCGTTACGCCGTTACCGTGCGTTACCGCACTTTGACCATTGCGCCTTAACGAGACGGGTCGCTAGGCGTCAACCTGAAAACTGCGGTAACGAGCGGTAACGCGGTAACGCGGGGGTCATTTGTGTCCCTCCGAGTCGGTGAGGGTGATGCCGATTCTGACCTTCGTCGGCTTTCCTCCCACCCTTCGCGTGGCTGTCACAAGCCCTCGCCGATCGAGCGCCTCCCGCATTCCCCGCAGCGACATCGGGGGTTCGCCGGACGCCGAAGCCTAGGCCTCGTATTCCTTCCATAGCAACGCCCACGGGACCGTCAACGACGACTGTTCGGGCGAAACGCTCTGGTCGAGAACGCACCGGTCCTCGATGAACGCGCCGAGGTTGTCCTCTTCCGCACGATACATGTTCGTCGCATCGGCCACGGCTGGCGGCTCGCCGAGTCCTTGGCGCTGCCACGCCAGACACCCCTCCACGAGCCAGGCAAGCACCCCCGCACCCTCGGCTACCAACTTCGAGAGTAGTAGCGGGTCCCGCTGGTGGACGGGAATGACAACATCAAACGGAATCAGCCGCAGCCGCCGCCACACCGCCTCGGAGTCCTCCCTCACTCGCGGCTTGTTGTTCGTCACCACAATGAGTTTGTGCGTGCGCGGGAAAGAAAAATAGTCCTGGCGCATGTAGCGGCCCTTGAGCGTCGCATCACCTGTCAATCGCTTGACAAACTGCAACTTGAACGCGGCTGCATCCTCCGTTTCCGAAGCAATCACGAGCCTGCGACCCAAGAGGTCAGCGATCTCCGTCGGGTGCTCCTGGGTGCGAGGTTGGGTCAGGAGATTCGGCGGTGCGTTTGACGCGAAGTCGCCCATAATCGCTTTAACGAGGTCGATCAGCACGCTCTTGCCGTTGGCCCCGACACCGTACCAGATCGGGAGAATCTGTTCCCGCACATCCCCTGTCAGGCACATGCCCAGCAGGCGCCGGACGTACTCGATCATCGCCGCGTCGTCGGCGAAGATCTGCTGCAAGAACGCCATGAAACGGGGGCATGGCGCAGCTGGATCGAACTCCGCACCAGCCATGCGCGTCAACAGGTCCTGCCGCCGGTGTGGACGCAGTTCACCAGTTCGCAGATCGACAGTGCCATTGAACACATTGAGCGCCCAAGGATCTGCATCCAGTTCACTGATTCGGACGACGATCTGCGGACGCGACCGCGCGAGAAGGACCATGTTTTCGATGCGATGACGGCTCTCGGATGTACGCGCCCACTTAGCCAGCGCAGCCCGCGTTTCCTCATGATCGCACTTTGCAGCCTCAACGAGGATTCTCCGCGCGGTCATGCCTGCAAGTCGCTGCGGTGTGCCTTCGTCATCTTCCTTCCATCGCTTCCTATCCCACACCAACCATCGTGCTGTGGCGTGGGAATACCGCAGGTCATCGCCATAGTTGGCGACGAGCCGCTCGGCATTGCCAAGATCCGTCATGGGGAGTATCTGCACGCCACTTCCCGCGCCGCTCGCGGCGTCCTGTGCCGAGGTTGTTCGCGTGTGAACATCGATTGCCCCCGGCGTAGTCGCGACGCCGGAAACGAAGTCGAGCGCCGCCCGAATCGTCCGCTCGCGATAGTCGGCTCGATAGCGCCACTTATCGCGTTGCCCCAGCGCCGATTGCGAGAAGATCCCCTCGATCCGCGTCGCGTCGCGCGTATAGAAGGCGATGAGGCAAGCGAGCGCCTGATCCGCCGCGCTGTCATCGCCGCCGTAAGGCGCGGTGTCTCCGCGATCGAAGAGCGCTGCGAACTTGGTGCCGTTGCGGGCTTGGCGCATCTTCGTGATCAGGGCATGATCATCGGACGCGGACGATGGCCGAACGGGGGGGGCGACGACGCGAGGTTTGGACGACGCCTTGGGCCACAGCCGCGCACACAATTTCTCGAGCGCCGATTGCCGCACTTCGACCTTTGGCGGAGTCTCAGGGACGCGCCGACCGGTGACGGTGAAGTACCGCATGCGATCATAAATCTCGACGGCTTCGAACCCCCTGATCGCCCTTGACTTACACCGCGCATTATCAGGCTTGCGCCCGACGATGACAAGTTTCACACCGCGCCCGCTCGGCGAGATTTCCGTGTACGACGCAATCGCGTCGATGATCTCGCGAGCTGCGGAAGCAATGATACCAGCGTCGTCGATGCAGCCGTCGAGATCGATGCCCGCGAGTGGACCTTGAACCGCGAACATGATGCCCAGACCGTCCCACTCCGCCTGCTTCTCAAGTGCTGCAAGCGCGACATCGAACGTGGTCCAGGTCTTGGGGTTGGTGCTGCTCGCCCTCCTTCCAGTCCGGGCATTGATCGGAACTTTGGTCCACTTCGTGCTGTTCCATTCGTAGCGCCATGCAACCCATTGTGACAACACCCGCAGCGTCTCCGGCACGTTCTCGACGATGACACGTTCACCCTCGATTCGGGGACGCGGCGGCCGGGAGAGTTCGCCTGGCGGCGAAACTCGTGGCGAGGCATCTGCCATTACAGGCCCTCCGCATCGAGTTCGCGATCAATCTCAGAAAACTCTCGGCAGGCAGTCGAAGCGGCTGTTTGGCGTCGGCGCTTTGGTCGTGTCGGGGCGTCGTACTCTCTGCTTCGATGCGGTACGCTCGCGGCGGCTTCGTCCTTCGCGTCAAAGTACGCGGCGTCGGCCTCGGCCAGCGCACGTCCGAAGTCGTCGATCCACGCCGGCGCGACGAAGATCTTGCCGCCGATGCGCATGTGTCGAAGTCGGACCCGATGGCCAGAGCGTGAGAGCACGCCGCGCCGACACCACCGCCACATGCAATTGGTGCTGGGGCGGCCAGGCGCGATCTTGGCCGCTTGCGAAAGCGTGAGAAACGCATCGGATTGGATGCCGTTGGCTTCGGTGTGCAGGCGTGTCGGCGATTGCAAATCGTTCATGCACGGTTCATAGAACCGCGCCTGTTGTCAAATGCTATAGCAGTTGGCGCAATTCCAAGATTGCTTGATCACCGCCCTCCGCGCCGAGCCTCCCTGACACGCGAGTACACCAGACTTCGGCTCACGTCCAGGCGTTCGGCCACCTGCGTGATCGCCTGACCGTCCGAGGTGCAGCGTGGTCGCAGTTCTTCGAACTCCGCCAAGATGGCAATCCTGGTCTGCTGCGCCCGTGGGCTCCTCTTGCTCGCCACCTCTCGTTTGACTTCAATGGTCCGCCTGCCGACCTTCGCCTCGTGTTCGTACGGCCGCACCTGCAGGCGCATCCAAACCGCCCCGAAGTGGAACATCTCGCGCATGGCGACTTCCCAGTTAGACTGCTCCATCGACATCCGAATCATGCAGATGTGGCCCAGTAGAGCGCTGGCGTCTTCGATGCGAGGTTTCAGTCTCGGTGAGTGGCGTGGATGCCCACGCACGCCCCGTCGGTGCTTCCGCCCGTTGAGTAGCACGTACACGCCCTTGGCGTCCTTGCCCGGTTGCCCAAATGTGAACGCCGCACTGTGCGGACCACGATGCACCGTCGCCCCAAGTGACTCGACGAATCGCACGACATCCGCCTCGACGGTGTCGAGGATCTCCCGAACCGTGGAGGGTCTCTGTTGAACACCCTCCATCAACAATGCCAACATGTCCTCGGAAGTCCTAGCGGTTCGCACCGATTTGACGAAGATACCCGTGTTGAATGTCGTCTCCTTGATCATGTCGAGTTTCCGATAGGTACCTGCTGCACGCTCGCGGAACGCCCGCTAGCCGCACTTCAAGATCACTTCCATCACCCGCTGCTCATCCCGCATCGCATAAACCGCGTCCGTGATCGCCGCGCTGGCGTGTCCGAGCACGAGTTGCGCGGCCTCCAACCCAAACTCGCGCCGGATGTTCGTCGCGGCCGTGTGCCGAAGTTGATGCGGGTGCCAGCGATGCCTCTTGCGCCATTCGCGCAGTTCCGACTTCTGAGCAGGCGTCAGCCGCGCCGTCCATTGAGCATGCGTTTCGACTCGGCCGCGTTCCAGCACGCGCCGGGCGAGATGCTTCGGCGGAGGGAACGCCCGGTCGCATGCGCGCTTGATGGACCGGCGATATGAATCCACAGTGAATCGTTGCCCCGGCCGGCGCTCCGGGTTGACCACTTTGTTCGTTCCGGGGCCGTTGCCGTAGCCGAGAGGTATCCTGCGTCGAGCGTGCGCGGCCTCGCGTCGCTCCGCCTCGGACTCGGCCGGACTGAACAACGGCTCGTCCGCTCTGCGGCCCACAAGGAACGCCGCGAGCACCGCCTGTGCTTTGGGGCCGAAGTAAACGATTCTCGCATGGCCCCGGTACGCGGACTTGTGATCGTGCAGTCGTGCGCACCACGGCTGGCGAGTGCGATCAATATCCTGGCCGTGGAGTCCGACCAGTTCGCCAGGCCGCGCGCCCGTGAGCAACTGGAGTTCCACGAGCGCCCGCACAGGCCTTGTCATTTGCGCCATCGAAGTCGCAAGAAGAGTCTCAGTGACCGGCTCAATGCGCCGACCTTCCCCTGCCCTGCTCACTCCCCGCCGAAGAGGCGCGACCATCGCGAGCGATTGCGCCACGCTCGCCGGAATCAACTCCTGAGCGGCCGCCCAACGAAAGACGGCGATGACCACTCGCACCCGGTCGTTGATCGTTTTGCGCGACCACGGCTTGCGTGGCGGATCGGCCGTGGCGTCGCCGTGCATCATGGCCTCGCGGAGGTTCTGCAAGCGCCGGGGCCCGAACTGCGATGCGGCCGTCGATCCGTCAAACTGTCGCAGGAGCCGAAGCGTCACCCGCACCGATGATGCACGTTTGAGTCTCAGATTCCGCTGAGCCCAGCGCCAATACGCCAGCACCAGTTCCGCGACGGTCGGGCCGGCCTGCCGGGCATCTGCGCGACGGCCGGTATCTCGAAGCGCTTCCGGCAGGCGTCGGCCGCCCGCTTCCCACTCCGCGACGAGCCGGTGGTACAACTCGCGGCTCGCGGGTGAGCCATGTTCTCCGAGCCAGTAGTCGCGTCGCTTGCTTGTGGCCGAGTCGGTCAGCGTGACGATCGCCTGCGTGTAGCCCTTTCGCTTTCGATACGCCGGTGTCTTGGGCATTGCGGAGCCTCCCAACGCTCCAGCGCGGTGTGACACCGCGCTGTTTTTGGCGTTGGCCGCTCCGCCGACCATCGGCGGGTATCCGTAAACCACGGATTCGGCGAACCTTACGGAAATCGGGGTGATAGGATTTGAACCTACGACCTTCTCGTCCCGAACGAGACGCGCTACCAAGCTGCGCTACACCCCGGAAGCCGAATGCTAGGCGTGCGGGGTGAGGCGTGCGGGATGTTTGTGTGCGGGGCAGGGCAACGGCAAGAATGGCCACGACTGCGCCGGTGGGTTGAGCCATCGCGCGTTGGCCACGCAAGGGAGGCGGGCGGGACGCCCGCCCCACCGGATCCAACCGATTTTGAGGTTGCCCTGCTGTGCGGGGCGGAATGCGAGGCGAGCAACCGGGTGTTCAAGGGGGGCCGATCACCGCTGAAGCCGTGCTCGTGGTGCGAATGAGGCCGTGGCCGCGTTGCTGGCGCACGCGCGATGTCGACGTTCGCGGCGTGACGGGCGACGGCCTGTGTGTCGGCGTTGGTGTGTGGGGCATCGATTCGGTTCGGCGAGTGTCGCGCGGCCCCTTGGGCGAGCGTGCAGCGGCCTGACCCTCACCCGTCACGGCGTGATTCCTAAACCACATGGTTGACGAACCGCCGGACCCGGATATACTAAACCACATGGTTCTCCATCGCTCCGCGAATCTCGACCGCGTCTTTCACGCCCTTGCCCATCCCGCCCGCCGCGACATGCTGCGCCGGCTTTCGCGGGGCGAGTTGAACCTCACGGAACTCGCCGCGCCTCTGCGCATGTCCTTCCCGGCCGCGTCCAAGCACGTTCGCGTGCTCGAGCGAGCCAAACTCGTGCGCCGCCGTCGCGTCGGCCGTACACACATCTGCCGACTCATCGCCCGCCCCCTCGATCAGGCCGACCG
Organism: uncultured Phycisphaeraceae bacterium; assembly: GCA_964614515.1. GTDB lineage: Bacteria > Planctomycetota > Phycisphaerae > Phycisphaerales > UBA1924 > CAZTPJ01. The sequence goes on from CAZTPJ010000050.1 coordinate 6,202, forward strand.
CTGGCTCGAAGGAACGCGCCGCCTGTGGGAGGCCAACTTCCATCGCCTCGATGTCCTGCTCGACGAACTCAAGAGTGAAGAACCGACGTGACGTCACACGCGATCATGGTCGAATCGAGAAACCGCGTTACACACCGCGCACACAAAATCCCGCCGCACAGGAGACCAGCCATGCCCAACACCATGACCATCACCACACCCACCGACCGCGAGATCGTCATCACCCGCGTGTTCAGCGCGCCCATCGGCCTCGTCTGGAAGGCCCTGACCACGCCGGACCTGCTGCGAAAGTGGCTGTTTCTTCCGCCCGGGTGGGAGATGTCCGCCTGCGATGAGGATGTCCGCGTGGGCGGCGAGTTTCGATGGGCGTGGAGCAGCGCCGGTTCGCCCGTGATGTCGATGCACGGGCGATATCTCGAAGTCTCGCCGCCTGCGGCGGGTTCAACGTCCGCGCGGCTCGTTCGCACCGAGACCTTCGACACCGGCTGCCAGCCCCAGGCTGGCGAACAACACTGCACTCTCACGCTCACGGAGGAACTCGCCGCAGGCAACGCGCGAACCACCATGCGCCTCACCGTCGTCTATCTCTCAAAGCAAGCCCGCGACGCCGCGCTGGCCTCCGGCATGGAACACGGCATGAGCGCCGGATACGACCGACTCGAGGCGATGCTGGCAGGGTGAGGCACGCAACGATGCGGCACTTGATCTTGATAAAATGCTCCGTTCGCGACATCCTGAAGAGATCTTCGCCGCCGAGGATGAAGAGGACTGGCAGGAATGGGTCGAGTTCTTCAGTCGCACGCGGGAAGTTGACGGCCGAAGAAAAGGGTTGGTGGAGGTATCACTATGATCGCAACCGTCGCGGAATATCAGCAGGCGCAGGACGAATTGCGCAGTCTGGAAGAGCGGCTCGCTCGCCTGCAACAGGCCCACCCCGCCGGAGCCAAGGGCTTCACAAAGGCCGGCATACGCAAACTGATCGCGCGACTCCACGAAGAGATCGCGGTGTACGAAGGAAGCGAGGCGTCCAAACGACCGACGGCGCCTTGACGCGCACTCCATCGCAAAGTCGTTTGAATCCGGTGAGGCGGGCGTCTCGCCGCCTCCTTGCGTGTCCGATGCGCGATGGCTGTTCAACAATGCATGTAGCAGCAATGGTGCCGTTGCCCCGCGCGACGGTCTCGCTCCGTGCAGCGAAACGATCATCGCTCCTACCCTTCGACATGTCCACCGCCGTGGCTTTGCCCTCCGATTCCGGCCCACGAACTCCCCCCCCCTCCTTTCCCGCGCGCCTCCACCTCCTCGCCGCGGACATCAAACTCGCCCATTCCATCTTCGCCATGCCCTTCGCCATTCTCGCTTCGTTCATGGCTCGTGATTCCGCGACGTCATGGGGCCGATTCGCCGCGCAACTCGCCATCGTCATCCTCTGCATGATCTTCGCGCGAACCTGGGCCATGCTCATCAATCGCCTCGCCGACCGCCGCCTCGACGCCGACAACCCACGCACCGCGCGACGCGCCCTCGCCGCCGGAAAGGTCTCCGCAACCTTCGGCCGTGCCGCCGCGATCATCACGGCCATCGGCTTCATCGCCGCCGCCGCGCTCTTTCTCATCTTCGACAATCCCTGGCCGATCATGCTCAGCATCCCCGTACTCGCATGGATCGCGCTGTATTCGTTCACCAAGCGCTTCACCGCGCTGTGTCATCTCTTTCTCGGCGGGGCGCTCGCGGCATCGCCACTGGCCGCGGCCATCGCCATTCGACCCGACGCCCTCATCGACACGCCCGCGCTCTATTGGCTTGCGGCGATGGTCCTCGTCTGGGTCGCCGGGTTTGACATCATCTACGCCCTCCAGGACATCGAAACCGACCAGCGACAGGAACTCTTCAGCATCCCCTCGCGCCTCGGCCCGGCCACGGCCATCACCATCTCGCGCCTCTTTCACGCCGCCGCATTCGCCGCGCTCATCGTCGCCGCGTTCACCGACCCGCGACTGGGCCTGATCTTCGCCATCGGCATCACGGCCGTGGGCGGACTCCTCATCACCGAACACGCCATCCTCGCCCGCCGTGGAAAGGCGGGCCTGAACATGGCCTTCTTCACGATCAACGGCATCGTCAGTTGCATCCTCAGCGCTGCCGGCATCATCGACATCATGCTCTGATCCCTCCTCACTCCTCATTCATCCCATAGGGCACGACCAGGTTTCGCGTGCGCCACCAACCACTTCTTCACCAATTCTCTCTCCCGCATGTTCCTCCTGTTCCCCTCTGCGCCTCTGTGGTGAATTCCCGCTTCTTCCTCCGCGCTCTCAGCGTCCTCCGCGGTGAATCACAAACTCCCCACCGTCCCCGTCATACACTGCCCCATGCCCACGCTCGACATCCACCACGGCGACAACCTCGACATCCTCCCGACCTTTCCCGACGCCACATTCAACCTCATCTACATCGACCCGCCCTTCAACACCGGCAAGACGCAATCACGCACGCAGATCCAAACCACACGCGACGACCACGGCGACCGCACAGGCTTCAAGGGCCAGCGCTATCGCACGGCCAGAATCTCCACGCGCGGCTATGCCGACACATTCTCCGACTACCTCGCCTTTCTCGAACCGCGCCTGATCCACGTCCATCGCCTTCTCGCGCCGCACGGCTCGTTCTTCCTGCATCTTGACTATCGCGAAGTGCATTACGCCAAGGTGATGCTCGATGGAATCTTCGGGCGTGATTCATTCATCAACGAGATCATCTGGGCGTATGACTACGGCGCGCGGGCCACCAAGCGCTGGTCACCCAAGCACGATAACATCCTGTGGTACGCCAAAGACCCGGCCAACTACACGTTTCGTTACGACGAAATCGACCGCATTCCCTACATGGCCCCCGCGCTGGTCGGGCCGGAAAAGGCCGCACGCGGCAAGACGCCCACCGACACATGGTGGAACACCATCGTCAGCCCCACGGGTAAGGAGAAGACGGGATATCCCACGCAAAAGCCCCTCGCGATTCTCCGCCGCATCATCGCCGTGCATTCAAACCCCGGCGACCGCATCCTCGACTTCTTCGCCGGCAGCGGCACGACAGGCGAAGCCGCGGCCAGACTCGGCCGTGGCGCTGTACTCGTCGACAACAACGAACAAGCCATCACCGTGATGATGGCGCGCCTCGCGTTCGCACGGCCAACGCTGCACGGCACGCGACCAACGCGCCGCGCATCTTCGCGTGCCATGGCCATCGCTCTGGATGGCCATGCGGAAGGCACGGGGCAACCCGCGCACGACGTGGCCACATCAAGCCGCGGCCACGGCACACGTCTTTGACATGTGTCTACGGACATCCCACGCTAAAGGCGTTACCGAAGCAGAGGAAGTCGAAGATGTCGCACACGCCCGGGCCGCCCGTGAGGTCGCAGTCGCACGCATACGGATCGCCGGCCGCGAAGAGGTTGCCGAAACAGAGGAAGTCAAAGATGTCGAGAACCCCCGGGCCGGTGGACTGGTCGCAGTCGGGGTAGCATCTGTTGCACTTCCAGCGGGCGATGGAGCGCGCGGGGATGCCACCGGCTTCGTAGAAGGAACCGCCAACGTACAGCGCCGGGCCGGAACCGTCGTCGAAGACGGCCAGCGAATCGGCGCTGGGGCCGGTCGGTGTGTTCCACAACCCTTGGCCGAGCGCCTCCCAACTCTGGCCGTCCCATCGAGCGATACCGAGGGCTAGGATGCCGCCGGCGTAGGAGAACGAGCCGCCGACGTACAGCGCGCGGCCACGGCCATCATCGAAGACGCCAAGCGAACGCACGGCGGCGGGTGAGGGAGCGATTCCGACGCCGAGCGCTGACCACACGCTGCCGTTCCACCGGGCGATGCCGCTGACGCCGAGCGTGCCTCCAACGGTGTAGAGTTGCCCGCCGATGTACAACCCCGGCCCCGTGCCATCGTCGAAGGGGGCGAGCGTGTCGGGCAGGGCCAACACGCCGCCACCCACAACCTGCCATTCTTGGCCGCTCCATCGCGCGAGGCCGCCAGTTGTCGTGACACCATATGGTCTGACGTGCCCGGCCGCATAGAGCGCTGGACCGGTGCCATCGTCGTACACCGCCAATGCGCGAACCTCGCCTGCATTGACCCCATCGATTGTGAGACCTGTGCCGAGGGCAGACCACGACTTGCCATCCCACTTGGCGATGCTCTTGGCCGGTACGCCGCCGGCGAGGTCGAAATGGCCGCCAGCGTAGAGGGCGGGGCCCGTGCCGTCGTCGAAGACGACCAAGGCATTGACGATGTGATCCGGACCGTACTGGCCCATGCTAAACATGCCCGACCCGAGCGCGGACCACTCGTGGCCGTCCCACTTGGCGATGCCATTGCCTGATATCTCGCCGGCGCGCCTGAATGGACCACCCACATATAGCGCTGGACCAGTTCCATCATCGAAGACCGCCAGCGCCCGCGTGAAGCCGGTTCCAGTACCGAGAGGCAACCAACGTTGGCCGTCCCACTTGGCGACGTACTTCGCACCGGACCCACCGACGGCCTCAAAATTGCCCGTCGCATACAGCGCAGGTCCGGCGCCATCGTCGAAGACCTGCATCGCCCACACCCTTGATGTGGAACCTCCACCCATCAATGCTTCCCATTCACAGTTCTGTGCATGGAGTGACAACTGCAACCCGAGGCAAACACAAAGGGCGACCGAAATACAAGTGCGGTTCAAGTTTCGGCATGACAACCCGCCACACGACATGTCGTGATTGATGATTGGTTGCATGGATTGTCCTCAACGGATGCCGCGAACGAACGCGTTCTGGAAGCACATGAAGTCGAGCGGCGTGAAACGCCCGTCGCGGTCACAGTCGGCGTAGATTCCTCCCGCCGCGAACTCATTCTGGAAACAGAGGAAGTCCAGGATGTCGAGAGTCCCGGATCGGTCGCAATCCGCGTAGCGAGAGCGGCCGACTGACTCGGGACACACCAACGTCGTGATCCGTCGCTCGTCAAATATCTCACATATCTCTGCCAGATTAACTGCGTTGGCCGGGTTGCCATCCGGCGAGTCGGCGGTGAGAATCTCAATGAGCGTCCCCTCGTCTGCTGCTTGTGGCATGCCGACGGGAGGTGTGAGGCCACACAGTCCGGAAGCCATGGCGGGCACTTGCGCCAGCAAGATCCAGCCCCGATACAACGTCTGCGTGTTGCTAAAGCCCAACTCGTTGCGGATGTCCAGCCACAAGGCGCTGAGCAACATCCCCCTGACGTGTGGTGGGTGGTGCCAGCATATGGGGTACTCAATTTTGATAGGGGGGAAAGGATCGTACGGCGTCCGCACATGCAACCCGCACCCGTAATTATCTTGGCCATACACGATGGTGTCGAAAGTCAGGTGTGCAAGGGCGTCGGCGAAGCCCTCGTGGAATGTAGATGTAAGAAAATCATATTCCTGAACGCCGAGCAGGTGATACGCCACAAAATGTCCGTATTCATGGGCCACGATCGTCGAATAGGCGCTGTTCGGGCAATCCGGGGTCTCCGTACTCTGGTAAAACCGCGTCACGCCTGGCCACGGCGGCTGATCGTTATCGGTAGGAAGAATGAAGTGGGCATTGCACACGTCCTCTTCGCTATGTACCACGACAGGGACCGAGGGAAAAAAGTCAAAGTCGTAAGCGCCGATGTACTCCCACGTTCGTGCCATGCTGACGTGGGCATTCATGAAGGCCGTTCCAGCTTCGGTGGGTGATGGGTTGAAGGAGAAGTTCACTCCGGACGCCGGGGCGGTGATGTTTGACGCGATCATCGGACTGATTGGTTCGCCCCAAGGCTCCGACGATCCGTCGAGTACCTCCCAGCCGGGGCCGATGAGCGAGGCGTGGACATCCACGGTCGTTGAGTTCGCGACGTCCAGCGTGTATGTGCCGCCCGAGCCGGAGAAAACCGAATCGATCAATGTCGTCCCTTGAAACGCGCGGATCAGGAGATCCCGGATGCTGAACGTGTCAGGGTCATTTGGGCACTCTTCCGAAGTGAGGACGAACGTATCCGGCCCCAACTCCTCCGGATTGCTGTTCGTGTCCGCAGGCGTGGCTTTGCCGGTGACCGTGCCGGTGATGTCGGCGGCGCTCATAATATTAGAATGATGCCGCGCGACGTGGCCGTCAACCGCGTGAACATAAAACGTCTTCGCGTCGTACGGATCGACCCGAGTGCCGATGCAGCGCCACACCGGATACGCCACGGCCGTGCCCGCAGGCGGATCATCATAAATCGCCACAAGATCCGGCTCGGACCAATTTGTAAGGCCCTCGGCCTCGGGATGCTTCCCCGCCGCTTCCACGGCCTGCCTTCCCGTCACCTTTGGCTGCGGAAGCCCGCCCTTAGGACGAATCGCCACGCGGGCGGCGACGTACACCACATGCGATGGGTCCTCACCGAATGTCATCACGCGCAGCGATGAGCCGAGTACCGGCAGATCATCCATGCGCTGGCGATACATCAGCACGGTCCCGTCATGCTTCGTGCGCGGCATGACCCGGAACTGCTCGACATCAAGCGGGCCGTTGGCGAAGACATCGCCATAGACAGCGAGCCACGCCTGCGCCGCCTCCCGCGGCGACTTTCCAACCGACATCCGCGCGCCATACACCGTGCGCACTCGCTCACGCAACTCATGAAACTGCACGCCCTCGTAGGTATTCTGCAACCTTTCCCTCGGCGTCTGCTGCCGCGCCGCAACCGGCACGGCCGTCACGACAAACATCAACATCACAACCCCCCACGCGACCGCCCAGCGCTGGCCGCGCTGAACTCTCGCCTTAAAGGTAGAGAGAGAGAGAGAGAGAGAGAGAGAGAGAGAGAGAGAGAGATGAAACGGTGTGTGCGTTCATGTGCGTGCTCCCTGTCTTCGAGTGGTGAGATGTGATGATCGACGGTGAACCCAGATTACCATGTGCCTGGGGATCGTGTCAATCAAAAAGTGCCTCATGCGTTTGTAACTGTGGTTTTCCTTGTCGGCCTGCTCGCCTGGTCGGCAGGTGAGTGCGGCCAAGCCCGCCGCCCACCCCAATTTTCAATCCTTCCTGAAAATCCAGTTGACTCCAACCCCGCTCCGTGCCATACTCAGGCATGGTCACGACTCCTGATCCCGCTGTGCTACGGGCTGCCCAGGACCGGTTTATCGCCGCGTGGGGGCAGATGGCTACGACGTGGGGGATCAGCCGGACGATGGCGGAGGTCCACGCGCTGCTCTACATCACCGGCGAGCCGCACAACACGGATGACGTGATGGAGCGGCTCCAGATCTCGCGCGGCAACGCGTCGATGTCGTTGCGGTCGTTGCTGGAGTGGGGGATCATCGGCCGTACGCACAAGCGCGGGGATCGCAAGGAGTACTTCATCGCGGAGCAGGATGTGTGGGCGATGTTCCGGACGATCGTGCGTGAGCGAATGAAGCGCGAGGTGGATCCGCTGCTCGCGTCGCTGTATGAGATTCGCGACTTGACGGGTGCGAAGGCTGGCCCCGCGGATCGCGCCGGGCGCGCATCAACGACTGCGGATGATGTGTACATTGCGTCGTCGCGTGTTCCGTCACCGCGCGGCCGTGGTGGCGTCGAGGATTACGCCGATCACAACGCGCGCCTCGACGCGATGCTGGGTTTTCTGACGACGCTCGAACGTCTGAGCCAGCGTTTCATCGCTCCGTCCGGCCACGGCCTGCGCCTGGCCGCATCCCTGTTGTCCAACGCCTCGTGAGCCACGTCATGGCCGTGCACACGACACGAAAGCCGGTTGAAGTCTTCGGACCTGCACAGGCGCCGAAGCGGGTGGACATGACCCCGCAAACGGCGCAACCGGGATCTGCGGTGCGGCTACGCACCGAATCGATTCCATCATCTTCCGTTGCCGCACACCTGGACCGACTGACGTTTCGTTGGGCGATTCCGACGTCCGACGGTCTCGCACACCTCGAGGTTCGAGTCTCGCCGGGGAATCAGACATGCGAGGCTTCGGTGACAGACCATGCGGGCACGGTTCACGACGTCGATCTGCCCTCGTCGACGGCGACCTTCAGTGTCGTTGTGGATCCGGAAGCGAACCTGACGCACATCGATATTCCGGGCGTCATTGCGGCGTCTGTCGAGATCGGACCTGCCGGACACATGCGAATCCTCTATGTGCGATCGCCCCTTTGCAGGGCGGAGTGCTACCCGTTCGGAACTGGCCGTACGCACGACGCAAGTCCGAGCCAGCCAACGCCGCCCTCTTGTAGCCGGTGAAAAAGCGTGCCACAAAGGGCTTGAAGCCCTGGTTATTGGCATTCAGAGTATCTCAAACCACCGTAGTCCTGCATGGGTTAGCGGCTAGGGCTTGAAACGGAAAGCTTTTGGCGATATTCTTTCCGACTTGCTCTTGATCGGAAAGAGTTCTTTCCATGTCTCCAGACGACTTCACAAGCGATTCCCCCGGCCGTCTTGTGAAGACGTCATTCGACGATCGCGTGATGGAAGGAGGGAAGCCAGCCACACGACGAGTTCAAGGGTGGGCCTTCGTTCCGAACGATCTTCCCCCGATGTTGGACACTCCGCGTTTGCTCGAAATCGTGTTCGATGATCTGGTCGTCGCGGAACGTTCACTGGCCCGTCTGGACGGCATTGGGGAGGACTTTCCCAATGCGAGACTTCTGTGGGCGCCGCTTGCCAATCGAGAAGCTATCTTGTCATCGGCTATCGAAGACACGATCGCGACGGCGCTGGAACTCGCTACGCTTCAGGCCGGCGAGCGTTCTGAACGCCAGGAGCCCACTGAAGTCCTCAACTATGTGTCGGCGCTGGAGTACGGCCTCAACTCCGAGTTACCCATCTGCACAAGGCTCATCCGCGGCATGCACGAGCACCTCATGGCGCACGGCGTTCGCGGAAGCGAACTGACGCCGGGCGAGATTCGAACCACACAGAACTTCATTGGCAAGCGCGGTGAATTCGCCATGGCTCGCTTCGTCCCCCCCCCGCCGGGTGAGCCTCTCACTCGAGGCTTGGACGCCCTTGAGGCGTATGCCAACAGGCGATCCCTCGGTGTTCCGAAACTCATCGCGATCGCGATGATGCACTATCAGTTCGAGGCGTTGCACCCATTTCCAGACGGCAACGGCCGAATCGGGCGACTCCTCTCGGCCCTCTCGCTGTGCAGATTGAACCTGCTCAAGCAGCCGTTCGTCTACCTCAGCGGATTTTTCGAGCCGAACCAGCGGCAGTATAACGATCTGCTCCTGCGAGTCAGCACGGAAGGTGCCTGGCTTCCATGGATTCAGTTCTTCACGAAGGGTCTCGCCCACCAGGCGAAAGATGCGGAGGAACGAGTTCGCCGACTCCGGGAACTGCGCGCGACCTACCGCGAGAAGGCCTCGACCTCGAATCTCCCCGGACGATCGTTCCGCGTGATTGATGACTTGTTCTCACATCCGGCGATCACCGTTGAAGGCGTCGCCACGAGACTGGAAGTCACCAAGCCTACCGCGCGTTCCTATATCAGGAAACTTGAAGCGTTGGGCGTCGTCACGCCGCTCTCGCTTCGTTACCGCAGCCTTTGGATCGCTCACGAGATCATCGACTTCATTGACGCCCGGCCTGCCTAACTCTTCTTCCCCAAAAACCACCCCACCAGCATCAGCAGCACGATCGCCCCGGCCATCCCGCCGACGAACGCCCAGAAGTTTCCGCCGATCGACGCGAGCATGCCGCCGAACCCGCCGGCCATCGCCCCGATCACGATCGAAATGCTCAGCAGAAGCACCGCGATCATGCCCAGCGCTGCGCCCCCGGCCATGCCCGAACCCGCGCCGTCATACGCCTCAGCCAGCGCCATCGCCGGAATGCCCACGCTCTCGGAATCGCCCGCCGATCCTTCGAACAACGCCCCGCCTCCGCCGCCGGCCGGTGCGCCCTGATCGCTGTACCCGCCGTCGAGAAACTCCTGTCCGAGCGTGCTGTCATCCACTTCGCGAGTCAGATCGAGCAGGCCCGTGCCCGAGCCGCCCGGGTCGAGGGCCAGGTCCGTCGCGCCCGTATCGGTGATCTGCGTCTGCGCGGACGGGTCGGCCGCTTCGGCATCCTCGGCATCGAAGATGCTGATGCCCGATTGTTCCTTCGGACTTTCGAGGTTGAACCCGCTGCCCGAGTCCGACACGAGCGAGATCGCCTCGCCCGAATCGCCCGAGGCGAGTTTGAACGCGCCGTCTTCATCGCCCCCGCCCGCCAAGAGGTCCACCTGTTCCACCTTGAACATGTGGCGATCGCGATCGCGGAACTCCTGGAGTTGCCCGGTCTGCACCATCTTCATCACTTCCTCGGGGCTTTTGCCGAGTTTGGAAGCGGCCTCATCCAACGTGTAGAACATCTTCGCCATGACAATCTCCAGTTCCGCGCACCCGCGCGGGCGTGCAGGCTACCCTCTTCGCCGTCCGTTGGCAACTTCGACGACCACATCGTATGGCCGTGGACCAATCCTGTGACCACACGTTTCCACGCGATTCATCCCGGACCCACGCGGTTCCCATCGTTCCGCCACCCGGTCCACCCTCATCCAATTGAACCCTACGAAATCGCCCACCCTGATGTTCCCGTCGAGCTCGACGGCCTGACCATTCTGCACATCACCGACCTCCACATCACCCGCCCGGGGATCGCCCGAGCCGGTGCCCAGCGAATCCTCCGCGCGGTGGCTGCCGAACAGGTCGATCTCATTCTCCTCACCGGCGACTACATGACCCGGCCCGGGCAGGAGTCGGCCGCGCTGGCCATGCTCGAACGCCTCGCCGGGTCGTGGCGAACTCGGCTCGGCGCCTTCGGCATCTTCGGGAATCACGATTCGCCGGATCTGGCGCGAAGGGCCGCACGAATCCACGGCATCACCTGGCTCAACAACCAGCCCGCCGACATCGACGACCTGCCACTGACCATTCTCGGCGTCTCCTATCCCGAGGATGTCCTCGCCACTGTTCTCGCATCGAATCACGGCCGAAGTTCGGCCGAGCGACTTCGCATTCTCCTGGCGCACTACCCCACCGAGGTTTTTCCGGCCGCATCCGCGGGCATCCCGATGGTGCTCGCGGGCCACACGCACGGCGGGCAACTCCGTCCCACGTCGAAACTCGTGCCGCATACTTCCTGCGACTTGCCGCCCAACCTCGCCTCCGGCATCCTCCAACTCGATCGCACGCTCTGCATCATCAGCCGTGGCGTGGGCGAGGCGATCCTCAACTTCCGCATCAACTGCCCGCCGCAGATTCCGCTGCTGACCTTGCGGCGGGGGGAGTTGGCGCGCGAACCGTCGCCACGACTGGAGCAGGTCAGGGCGTGGTAGCGAGTGATCGCGGGATCGCACCTACTCGTGGAGCCGGATTCCACGGCGACTACAATGCCCTGCGATGTTGCACATCGAGTCATCTCCAGCCCTCGAGGCGTTCTGCAAGAAGTGGCATGTGCAGAAACTGTGCCTTTTCGGCTCGGCCCTGCGCGAGGACTTCAACGAATCGAGCGATGTCGATCTGCTCGTGGACTTTGAGCCTGACGCGCCCATTTCGCTGTGGGACTGGGGTCCGATGCTTGAAGAACTTCAGGCGATCTTCGGACGGCGCGTCGATCTGGTCGAGCGAGCAGCCATTCGCAATCCGCTTCGTCGTCGCTACATCCTGGCGAACACGAGAGCTCTCTATGCCGCATGATCCGATTCACTTGAGCGCTGTTTATGGTGACGACTCTGAAGGGACCGAGCGTGATCGGGCAAAGCGAATCGCCGAAGTCGAACTTGAGCGGCTGCTGCGTGAAGGTCTCAACAGCGGGCCACCTATCGAGATTGACTCAGACTATTTCAAGAGAAAGCGCGAGGACCTTCGAACGCGACGATCGACGCTCCGCAAACTCTAACGGCCACCGTCACTCAGCCTCTCCCTCCCACGCCGCCCACAGACCCATCAACTGCAAGTCCGGCACGATGTGCTCGACGAGTTCATCGTTCTCGAAGAGCATCACCGCATCGCCTCCCGTGGCGACCACCTGCGGATACGTCCCCGCGTGCAGCGCGTAGCGGTCGATCATCAGGTGAACAAGCCCGACGATCCCCGCTCGCGCCCCTTCGCGCATCGCCTCGGCCGTGTCGCGCCCGAACGGCCCTTCAGGCAGGGCACTCGCGTCAAAGCGAAGCAGCGGCAGCGCCGAGGTCTGCTCATGCAAGGCCCGCAATGACATGTTCAGCCCCGCCGCGATCACCCCGCCACGAAACACACCTTCAGCATCGACGAAGTCCACCGTCACGGCCGTGCCCGCATCCACCACCACACACGCCTGCTCGGTCCTGTTCCATGCGCCGAGGGCGCACAAGAGTCGATCATGCCCCGGCGTGGCGTCGGGGCGAAGGTCGGTGCGAATGGGGATCTCGAAGTCTCGCCCTGCCCGTTGCACATCGTGCAGCGCTTCCTCCAGCGCGATCGCGACAGGCAGATTCACCGACGCCAGCAGCACCTCGCCGCCTCTGGCTCGCGCCCACGCGATGATGGAGTCGCGTTCCGCGTTGGGCAGGCTTTCAGACTCGACCAGCCGTCCCTCACGAAACAGTCCGACGCGCGTCCGCGTGTTCCCCACGCACAGGCCCACCACACTCGCCATCGGTTCCACCATGACCACACTTTCCATCTGCCCTCGCGGGGCGAATACAGTCTCACTGACGAGGGGCGGTTCCCCTCATCCAATGGCCCGGAGCACCCCGGCCATCGGGAAAGGATATCCGTTGATGCCCCGATGCCTGGTCGATTCAACCATCGAGCGCGTCACCGTCAATGGCTTCGCCTTTCCGCTGGGGGTCTACCCCGTTGAGCCGCTGACCCCCGTGCCGGGTTACACCCTCGACTTCGAACCCGCCGACGGCGATGACAACGAAGGCGAGTGGGAAGAGTGGCCGGACCGTTATCTTTTCGATGTGGTTGTCTCGGCCGATCGGTTGGAATCGCTCCTGCGGGGGCTCTTCGGTCTCTTCCCGGGGCGGGTTTATCCGATCCTCGATGTCCTCGGCCGCGACGCCTATCGCGAGATCGACCCCTACATCGCCTATGACATGGTCGGCCTCGATCGCTTTCTCGATGCCTTTCGCCGCTATCGCGGGTTCTTTCTCGAAAGCGGCATGTGCGGTTTCGGCCTGCTCAGCGATGATCCGTTTGTCTATGTCTTTGTCGATGAGCACAAGATCGTGACCATCCGCGTGCAGGCCGACATGAAGGAGCGGGTCGAGAAGATCCTCGCCGCATTCGACCTCGAACACAAGGATGAACCCGCCGGCGTGGATGCCGCCCAGCACGAACACCGCGAAGTTCTCACCGCCCCCGACGATCGCCCTGACCTTCTGACCTTTGACGAAATCGTCGAACAACTCCGCGATGACCTTCGCCTCACCCTCAACATCGACCCCGAGCGAAACCTCGACGATGATGACAATGAACTGGGCCTCACCGCCTGGCGCGGCATCATTCGCGCCCACCGGGATGAGGAAGACAAGAACGGCCGTTACGCCGAACTTATCCTCACCGCCGCCAACCTCCGCGAGACCGAGAGCATCGTCGAACAAGGTATGGAGACGCTGCTTCCGCCTGGGGTTTCCGAGTGGACATTCCTGATGATCGTCGCGATGGATCGCCTCGAACCCGGCGAGGCGGCGGAACTTCTGGGAGATCCCGCGATCATCACCGACATCAAAAGCGATCCGCAGCCAGAATCTCGGATCTATCGCGCGACTTGGCTCGAATAGGCCAACGCGGTGGTCCTCGCGCGGGGCGCGGGCCGCCAAACCACGGCCACGACGGCCCAACCGACGCCAGCCGACCCCCTCCACACGTCAAAAACCCCGACGTGACGACGAAACCCGCCGGCAGCAAACCCCGGGGGCGCGTGAGGACGACTGAGCCGACTTGCGTTGAAGACTCAAGGACGGTACCTTGCTCTCCTTGGAGGGCAGCGACCTTCGCGGAAGGATCGCGGCCATGGGAGAGCGAGTTTTTGAACCCCCCGGAGTGGTGCGCGACGCGCCAACCCGGTACGCTTGACCCCCCTGCGGTGTGGGCCCACACCGCCGACGACTTTTTGCACGGTGATAGCCATGATCAACCGCCAGTGCAACTCGATCAGACCACCCCACGCACTCGCCCTCGCCGCGACCGCATGGCACGCCGCCACGCTCCCGGCCATCGCTCGACCCGCCGGGGAGGATGACGCCACAAAATCCGCGGACCTCACGCCTGAGGCCGTCATCGACAACGCGCAGGCTCTCATGGCCGCCGGCAAACTCATTGAAGCCCGCGCCATGGTCTTCAACCTGCTGCAAGGCCCTGCCGCAGACAAACTCAGCGCCCAGCAGAAAGAAGCCGCGCTCAACGCCGCCTACTCCATCAATCGACGCATGCAGTCCGCCGATCCCGTCGAGATGAGCCTTCAGAAGGCCCAACTGGGCCTGCGCGACGGCGACCTCGCACTCGCCACGCGACACGCCACGGCCGTCGCGGAATCCGACAAGGCGACTCCAGAGCAGATCGCCCTCGCCACCACGGTGCTCGCCACGGCCAACCTCCGCCGTGGGGAACTCACCCCGCTCGTGAAGGAGACCATCGAGCAGGCGACCAAGGACTTTCAGGCGGGCCGATATGCCCAGGCCAAGTCCGCCCTGCACGCCATTCGGCGCAGCGATGTCGCCCTGACCGAATCGCAGCAGGCCGGCATTGACTCCCTGCAACTTCGTCTTGTCGATCTCGAGCAGGTGCGCGGCGCGGAGTTCGCCGTCGATGTCGGCTCGATGGGTCTGATGCAGCCGGGCGTGATTCAGCCCTCCGAACCTCGCGAACAACCCGCAACTCCGCCCGCGACCCAGCCAGCACCGGCCGAGACCCAACCGGCGCAGCCCATCGCTTCGGACACCCCGCCCCCCGCGCAGCCGACCGCCGTCCAGCCCGCCCCAACGCAGGGAGACCTTCTGAGTACGGCCATGAGGGTGCAGGCCACCGCGCTGGTCGCCGAGGCCGATCAGGCTCTCGCCGACGGCAACCTCAACGAGGCTCGCACGCGATACCGCCGTGCCCGCGCCGAGTTCGTCGCCTTCCTCACGCCCGAGCAACTCCAACACATCGACGCCAAACTCGCCGAAGTCAACAATCGCATGGGTTTGCAGCCCGGCGCCGGCCTCGATGAGGAAATCGAGCGTCGTCTGCTCGTTCAGGCCGAGACTCGCGCCGAGTTTGAGAACCTCCTCGGACAGGCCCGCCGCGCGCTCCAGCAGGGCGACACCAGCGCCGCCAGACAGTACGTCGCGCAGGCCACGCTCAAGATCAACACCAACCGAAACTACTTTGCCGAGACCGAATACGAGAACCGTGTCGCCACGTCCAGATCGCTCGAGTCCGACATCGCCGCGACCGAACGCCGCCTCGCCGACGAAAGCGCCGCGCGCCAGGCCCGCGATCTCGCAGCGGCTCAGCAGAAGTCAGAGATCGACATTCGCCGTGATCGCGAACGCCGCATCCGCGAGTTCCTCGACCGCGCTCGCGCCTATCAGCGCGAGATGCGATACCACGAGGCCCTCGAGACCGTCGACCAACTCCTCTTCCTCGATCCGATCAATCCCGCGGGCCTGCTGCTTCGCGACGTGTTCGCCGACATCATCGTCTATCAGGATTACAACGACCTGCAGCGACTCAAGCGAAACAACTACGTCGGACTGACGCTTGAGAACGAAGAGGCCATGCTTCCGCGGACGGGCGTCGTCAACTACTCCGCCGACTGGAAGTCCATCACCTTCATCCGCGGCGAGCCGCAGGCCTTCGCCGAATCCCCCGAAAATCGACGCATCCTCGCGGACATCTCATCACGCCGCATCCCGGCCGTGCAGTTCACCGACAACAGCCTCGAAGATGTCGTTCGATTCGTCGAGACGGTGTCACAGTTGAACATCGACACGAACTGGGAAGCGCTGTCGCGCATCGGCGTGCAGCGCGAGACGCCCGTGTCGCTGAACCTGCGAGAGATCACCATTCAGGCCGTGCTCGATCGCGTCCTGTCCAAAGTCAGCCCCGATGAACGCGACAAGGCCGACTGGGCGATCCACGACGGCATCCTCACGATCTCGTCGGATGAGGATCTTCGCAAAAAGACCACGCTCTACATCTATGACATCCGCGACCTGCTCCTCGATGTTCCTGACTACGACCAGGTTCCCGAGATCGACCTGCAGTCCGCCCTTCAGCAGAGCGGTGGCGGCGGCGGCCAGAGTCCCTTCCAGCAGAATGAGGATGACGACGATCAGGATCGTCGAACGCTCGAAGAGCGAACCCTCGACATCATCACCATCATCCAGGACAACGTCGATCCCGAAGGCTGGCTCGACACCGGCGGCACCACCGGCAAACTCCAGCAGTACGGCGGCAGCCTCATCATCACGCAAACCGACAAGAACCATCGCGAGATCAGCGGCCTGCTGCAGAAACTCCGCAACGTCCGCGCGATGCAGATCAACGTCGAGACCCGATTCCTCCTCGTCAATCAGGACTGGTTCGAGCAGATCGGCTTCGACATCGACGTGTACCTGAACACCAACAACAATCAGGTTCGCGCCGCCCGGGTCACCGACCCGGCCATTCAGGGCGGTCGTGACTTCTTCAACTTCCGCGGCGGTCAGCCGACCACTCTGCAGTCAGGCCCGGGCCTGAACCGCGTTGTCACGGGTCCCGGCGCCACGGTCAACGTCATCAACCCCAATGGGTTTTCGCCTGTCTCGTTCGAGCAGGATTCGCTCGGTCTCGCCAGCGCCCTCGCGCCCGCGCAGGGCATTGCCGCCGACATTCTCAACGCTTCACCCGCTCTGGGCATCGCCGGACAGTTCCTTGATGACATTCAGGTGGACTTCCTCGTCACCTCCACACAGGCCGATCGACGCTCGATCCAACTCACCGCGCCGCGACTGACCTTCACCAACGGCCAGATCGCCAACATCTACGTCGCCACGCAGGTCGCCTTCGTTTCCGACCTCGCGCCCGTCGTCGGTGACTCGGCCGTCGGCTTTGATCCCACCGTCGATGTCGTCACCGAAGGGGTGACGCTCCTGGTCGAAGGCGTGATCTCGGCGGATCGCCGCTACGTCACGATGAATGTCGATGCCGGCGTGGCTCGCATCGACGGGTTCGGCAGCCAGGCGGTCACGGCCGTCGCCGGCGGACAACTCGTCAACTCCGCCGACACACAATCCTTCATCCAACTTCCGACGGTCACCGTGACCCGCGTGCGCACGACCGTCACGGTTCCCGATCAGGGCACGGTCCTGCTCGGCGGCCAGCGTCTGGTGACGGAGTTCGAGGTCGAGACCGGCGTGCCCGTCCTCTCGAAACTCCCAATCCTCAATCGCTTCTTCAGCAACCGCATCGAGAGCAAGGAAGAGCAGACACTCCTGATCCTCATCAAGCCCACCGTGCTGATCCAAAATGAGCAGGAAGAGCGGAACTTCCCTGGCTTGCTGGACTCGATTTCGACGGGTCTCTCGGGCTGACCGGCCGCTTCGTTGGGGGATGATTTCTTGAACCCACCCGACCCTCCCCCATCCCGGGGGAGGGTCGTCTGTTCCGTCAAGCGGGTCGGGCCGGGCTATGCTTGGAGGCGTAGCACGAACGTGGCGACCTTTGCGGAGAACGGTGCATGGCGTCTGACATGTCCAGACTGCGGGTGACGGATCAGGCGGGCATCACGCGCATTTCCTTCATCGATCGAAACATCCTCGACGAGGCCAACATTCAGGCCATCGGCGAGGAAATCTCGAGCCTGATCGAGCTCGCCCCTGTCCCGCGCATCCTCATCAGTTTCAAGGATGTCGATCATCTCTCCTCGGCCGCGCTGGGCACGCTCATCAAACTCAATCAGGGAATCCAGGCCCGCGGTGGACAACTGCGCCTGGCCGACATCGACCCGCAGATCTACGAAGTCTTCCAGATTACGCGGCTCAATCGCCTCTTCGACATTCATCCCACCAGCGACGAAGCGGTCAAGAGTTTCACGGTCTGATCCCGCGCCGCCCAGGCGGACGCGCTGCGCGAACGCCCGTACTCACGATCATGGCCGCACAACCCAAGCACACAACTCCGACCACGCGCCTTGAACTGCCCAACGACCGCTCGCAGATCGAAGCGGCGCGAGATTTGATCATCGACGCCATCACCGCCGCCGGGTATCCCGAGGCCGCCGGCTTCGCCATCAGGCTCGCGTTTGAAGAGGCCGTCTCCAACGCGTTTCGTCATGGGCACCGGGATCTCGACGCGCCGGTGATGGTCGAGTTCTCCGTCACGCCGCAGGAAACGCACATCGCCGTGGAAGACCAAGGCCCGGGCTTCAACCCCGAGGCCGTGCCCGATCCCACGCTCGACGAGAATCTCGAACAGCCCGGGGGTCGGGGCTTGTTGTTGATGCGTGCGTACATGTCGGAAGTGGAGTACAACGCGCGTGGGAATCGGGTCCGGATGGTGTATGTGAACCCGTCCGCGCGGCCTCCGAAGGCCGGGCGAGCGCGAAGTTGAGAACATGTCGCAACCGCCATAGGATGGAATGATTCCAGCCCAATTCAAGGGTTGCAACGGCAGCGCGCCCGCTGCGCGCCACGCAACCCAAGGAGAACGCCATGTCCGTCAATCAGCCAATCTACTTCGATCATGCCGCAACCACGCCGTGCGACCCGCGCGTCGTCGAGGCGATGCTCCCGTACTTCACGAAGATCTACGGCAATCCCGGCAGCCGAAATCACCGCTTCGGCTGGGAGGCCGAAGAGGCCTGCGACACCGCTCGCGAACATGTCGCCGCGATCCTCAGCGCTGATGCCAAGGAGATCATTTTCACGTCCGGCGCGACCGAGGCCAACAACATCGCCATCAAGGGCGGCGCGTATATGTACGAGAAGGCGCCCGCCGGCAACGCGAAGCGCGGGCACATCATCTCGGCGATCCACGAACACAAGGCCGTGCTCGACCCGTGCAAACGCCTCGCCAAGGAAGGGTTCGACGTGACGTTCCTCGAACCTGGCGCCGATGGAATCATCACGGCCGAGATGGTCAAGAGCGCGATGCGCGATGACACGATCCTCGTGACGATCATGTGGGCGAACAACGAGATCGGCACGATCAACGAGATCCCCGCGATCGGGGCGCTCTGCCACGAGCGCGAAGTCCTCTTCCACACCGACGCCACGCAGTGGGCCGGCAAGATGCCCGTTGATGTCAACAAAGACAATGTCGATCTGCTCTCGATGAGTGCGCACAAGATCTACGGCCCCAAAGGCGTGGGGGCGCTCTATGTCCGTCGCCGTCGCCCGCGCGTTCGACTCATCCCTCTCGTCGATGGTGGGGGACAGGAGCGCGGCTTCCGCTCCGGCACGCTCAATGTCTCGGGCATCGTCGGACTCGGCAAGGCCGCCGAGATCGCAAGAAACGAAATGGACTCCGACGGCCAGCGCCTCCTCGCCCTGCGCAAACGCCTCGAACAAGGCGTCACCTCGAGACTCGACACCGTGCAGGTCAACGGCCACCCCGACAAGCGCCTGCCCCACATCGCCAACATCTCCTTCGGCTTCGTCGAAGGTGAGAGCATGATGATGGCCGTCAAGGAGATCGCGTGTTCGTCGGGTTCGGCGTGTACGTCCGCGTCGCTTGAGCCGAGTTATGTGCTCAAGGCGCTGGGCATCGGCGATGACCTTGCGCACTCGTCACTGCGCCTGTCGCTGGGCAAGTGGACCACGCAGGAGCAGGTGGACTATGCCGTGAATGCGATCGTCACGGCCGTGACCAAACTCCGCGAACTCAGCCCGCTGTACGACATGCACAAGGAGGGGATCGACATCAGCAAGATCGAGTGGGCGAAGCACTGATGGGCACCTCATTGGCTGACGATTGGATGACCATGGAACGCGAGAATCTTCAAGTCGCGGAACAACTCCTCACGCTGGGAAACTGGCGCTCGTGCGTCGGCCGCGCGTACTATTCCGCGATGGCCTCGTGCCATGGCGTTCTGATCGCGGCTGGACTCGATGTCCCCCAGCACGGGAACTGGCCCAACGCCAGGCTTTCGGCCGTGCTATATGACACGATGCGGAGTGGTCCACTGCGAACTCCCCGGCACATTGCCCGCTCATACAGCGATGAGATCGCTTCGGCTTGGTCCATGCGACTGGTCGCCGATTACAACCCGCGCGCCAGTGTGGATCGGAGTTCGGCTCGCGCTTCAGTCGTCGCGGCTCGACGTTTGGACGCCCTCGCCGGGAGGATTATCAGATGAGTACGAACGGAAAGCATGACAACGCGGCGTCGGCATTGGCTGCGGTGGAGGATGTCTGGCGCAGGAACGCTCCGCTCGTCGAGCGGCATCGACTGCGCTATGTCGTCGGCGGCGTCTCGCGGATCGGCGAGTCCTGGTTCATCCCGCTTGTCTCGGATGACCCAGCCCCCGACGCGTACGAACTCGCCCGCGTCATCAACAACTTGCAGGAGCAGATCGAACGGTCATCAAGCATTGAAGTGACGTTGGCGCTGGACCCGGCCGCGTGAACTCAGCGCCAACAACGGATAAAGATCGACAGACACGAATCGGTTCATTGACATAGACACGGAGTAACACCATGGCCTACGGCCCCAAAATCATCGACCATTACGAAAAGCCACGAAACGTCGGAAACTTCGGCTCGTCCACCGAAGTCAAAGCACGACCCGACATCGGCGTCGGGCTTGTCGGCGCGCCCGAGTGCGGCGACGTCATGCAACTTCAGATCAAGGTCAACCAGCAGACCGGCAAGATCGAAGACGCCAGGTTCAAGTGCTTCGGCTGCGGCTCGGCCATCGCGTCGTCCAGCGTCGCCACCGAATGGCTCAAGGGCAAGTCCCTCGACGAAGGCATGGAGATCAAGAACACCCAGATCGTCGAAGAACTCAGCCTCCCGCCGGTGAAGATTCACTGCTCGGTCCTGGCCGAGGACGCCATCCGCGCCGCCATCAACGACTACAAGGCCAAGAATGGCCTGCCAGTCGATGAACACGAACACGCGCACTGATCCCGGGTGGACCCCTCCCGGGTGGACCCCTCCTGGG
>CAZTPJ010000051.1:0-5039 GCA_964614515.1 uncultured Phycisphaeraceae bacterium
CGACAGGGCATCGGCTCGCTCGCCACGCATACGCCCATGTCGCGCGGCGAGGTGACGATCGTTCGCGTGGAGAACGATCCGATCGGCTGGAAGTTCGCCGTCAAGGGGCGCTCTGAGGCGTTCGGTGAGCAGCCGCCGCGCGAATTTCACACGGTCTATGACGGCAAAGTGGTGCAGAGCCTTCGCCACGATGAATGGAAACTCATCGAGTCGCCGGCGTCGGGCGCGGGCGAGTTGCTTCGGACGGACGGCTCGTGGATCGCGTGGTGGTTCATGCGGTGGGAACCGATCGTGACACGTCCGTTTGCGAAACGCGAAGTGGAGGTCGAGTCGTGGTACGCCGGAGAAACGTTGGTCGGCGAGACGCCGTGTCATGTCGTCCGCGTGAATCTCGTGGACATTCCCGGGCTGACGGAGTTTGAAGCGTGGTACTTTCTGGGCCGCGATGACCATCTCCCTCGCCGCATCGACATGC
The DNA here is from genome assembly GCA_964614515.1 of uncultured Phycisphaeraceae bacterium. Classification (GTDB taxonomy): domain Bacteria; phylum Planctomycetota; class Phycisphaerae; order Phycisphaerales; family UBA1924; genus CAZTPJ01. The sequence continues at coordinate 476 of CAZTPJ010000051.1, forward strand.
TGTATTACCAGAGCGAAGAGATCGGGGATGGGATGGCGATGGTGACGTTCAAGAACCTTCAGGCCGGGCACGAAGTTCCGGACTCGACATTTCGCATCACCGCGCCCGAGGGATATGAGATCGAGGTCCACAAGCCTCCGACGCGGGTGGCCGCGCCCGCTGCGCAATCGAACAACAAAGTCGGCATGATCGCGCCGGACTGGACGCTCAAGGATGCCGACGGAGTGACGCATCGGCTGGTTGACTATCGCGGGCGCGTGGTCGTCATGGACTTCTGGGCGACGTGGTGTCACCCGTGCATTCTCGCGATGCCGCATGTGCAGAAACTGCACGACAAGTTCAAGGAAAAGGGCGTGGCCGTATTCGGCGTGAACTGCTGGGAATCCGGCGATCCGATCAAGTTCATGCGCGACAAGTCGTATACGTACACGCTGCTGCTGGAGGCGGATCCCATCGCGCCGGCGTATCAGGTTCACGGGATCCCGACGTTCGTGGTGATCGGCCCGGATGGGCGCATCATCCACTATTCAAGCGGCTATGACCCGGGCGAGATGGCGGTGATCGAGGAAGCGATCCGCAAGGCGATTGAGTCGAAGCCGGAGTAAGCGGACGGGAAGCGCACAGGCGAGACGCCCGTGCCAGCGCATCTTTATTGATGTCCAAAGATAAACCGATCGCTTGCGCGATCGGCTCTTTGCGTTCAATCTTGATCGGTCCTGCGGTTACTTCACGTCAACCAGTTCGATCTCGAAGATCAGCGTCGCGCGCGGCGGGATCGTTGGCGGACGGCCGGCTTCGCCGTAGGCGATGGGGTAGGGGCAGGTGAGTTTGCGTTTGCCGCCGACTTTCATGCCGGGGATCCCTTCCTGCCAGCCCTTGATGAGGTTGGCCAGCGGGAACGTCGCGGGCTGGCCGCGCTTGTACGACGAGTCGAACTCGGTTCCGTTCTCCAGTGTGCCGCGATAATGGACCGTGACAGTCGCGCCGGGGGGACACTCTTTGCCGGTTCCGACGACGAGATCCTGAATCACAAGGCCGCTGGGCATGGTCTTTGGCTCCGAAGGGGGTTGAGGTTCTGAGGGTTGGGGTGGTTGGTTTGCGTCGTTGATTTCGTCGGGCTGGGGCGCGGCCGGCTCGGGGTCAGGCTCGGGCGGGTTGATCGCACGAATCATCTCGAGCGTGAAGATTAAATCGCTCTTGGCCGGGATCACGACGCGATCACCATCCTTGATCTCGTGTTCGCCATAGGCCATTGCGGCGGGGATGACGAGGCGTCGAATGCCGCCGACTTTCATCCCCGGCACGCCGGTCTGCCACCCGGGAATGAGTCCCTGAAGCGGGAACGTGATGGGTTCCTTCTCGCGCGTCGTGTCGAACACCGTGCCATCCTTGAGCGTGCCGTGATAGTTGATCGTCACCTGGGCGCCAGGTTTGACCACTTCGCCCGTCCCCTCGCGCAGGTCTTCGATGATCAACGTGATCTCGGTGCGCTTGACCACGGCCATCAGCGTGCCGTCAGGTGCTTCGTACTTCGCTGGTTCTCCGGCGGGCGCAGGCGCTTGCGGCTGACTGTCAGCGTTGGGCCGATCCGGCTGGGTGAAAGTCGCCCCAATCGCGGCCGCGCCGACAAGTCCCGCAGCCAACATCATCGCAGAATACATGTGATTTCCCCTTGGTGTGCATCATGTGCAACTGAACATGGGCAATGCTAGCCGGTTCGCTGACCTTTCGTGTCCAGCCCCGATACAGTTGGACATGCGTGCAGCGCGCCTTCCCATCATCGCCGTGTCGATGGGCGATCCTGCGGGCGTTGGCCCTGAGGTTCTCGTCAAGGCGCTGGCCGACCCGTCGCTCTGGCGCATCGCGCGATTCTGCATCCATGGCTCGGTTGCGGCGATGCACGCGGCCGCGGAGAAGGCCGGAATCGCGCCGTTCTGGGTACTCGCCGATTCGCCGGATCGGGTGAATTGCGAGTCACATCCGGCCGTGTTGGTCATGGATCGAGTTGGCGTGAGCGATGTCCCGCTTGAGGGCGGTCCGACGCAGCGCGGTGGAGCACTCTCGTTTGCGTATGTCGAACAGGCGATCGCGGCGTGTCAACTCGAACGTGGCAACCCATGCAAGGCGCAGGCCATCGTCACGGGGCCGATCAGCAAAGAGGCCTGGGCAATGGCGGGGCACGGCGAGTTTCCCGGGCACACGGAGTTGCTGGCCGCGAGATTTGCGGCGCGGCGTCATGCGATGATGTTCATCACGCCGCGACTTCGCGTGGTGTTGGCGACGGGACACATGCCGCTGATGCGCGTCGGCCAGACCTTGACGAAGCAGCGCATTGTCGATGTCATGGAACTGGCCGTGGAAGCGTGCCATCGCATCGGCATCGAGCGTCCGCGCATCGCCGTGTGCGGGTTGAATCCTCACGCTGGCGAGGCGGGCTTGCTTGGCGAGGAGGATGAGCGGATCATTGCGCCGGCCGTGGCCGCCGCACGCGAAGCGGGACTTGACGCCTCGGGTCCATATCCCGGCGACACGATCTTTTCGGCGGCGCTGGCGGGGAAGTTCGACCTGGTCGTGGCGATGTATCACGATCAGGGCCTGATTCCGGTCAAGCTGCTCGACTTCCATCAGGCGGTCAACGTGACGCTCGGGCTGCCTATTATCCGCACCAGTCCGGACCATGGCACCGCCTTTGACATCGCCGGCCGGAATCTCGCGGAGGAGGGAAGCATGAGGCACGCACTCGAACTCGCGGTGGACCTGTCGGCCACGCCCACCGGCGTCGTCTGACTCTCCCCCTTCATTTCAGTGCCCGGCCGCGGCGCACGCCGGGCCGGACGTGTTCACCCTCCCACGCTTTCTGAGTGATCCATGTCAACCGATTTGACCCGAGCATGTTCAACGTGCGGCGCTGCCCTTGTGGCCGGGGCGAGCGTGTGTGAACGGTGCGTGCCCACAGCGCCGCCGGCCGATCCCGATTCCACGCTCGCTCACTCGCTGATTGAGACCGTCAAACTTGCCGCCCCCGTCGTTGTCACCATGACGTCCTACACGCTCATGCAGTGGGTGGACAAACTCATGGTGTCCAAGATCGGACCTGAGCCGATCTATGTCGGCGCGCAGGGCAACGCCAGCCTCGCATCATTCGTGCCCATCGCCATTCTCATGGGCGTGCTCACCGTCGTCAACACCTATGTCTCGCAGAACCTCGGCGCGGGACGCCCAGAACGCGGACCCGCCTATGCCTTCAACGGCCTCTGGATCGCGCTGGTCGCATGCATCCTGTTGGTTCCCTACGGCCTGATGATCGACGATGTCTTTCGCCTGCTCGGGCACACGCCCGAACAGATCGCGCTGCAAACCGGTTACGCGAAGATTCTGATCTTCGGCGCGTTCCTCACCGTCGCCACCCGCGGCATCGCCCAGTTCTTCTTCGGCATGCATCGGCCGATGATCATCATGATCGCCGCACTCACCGGCAACGCCATCAACATCTCCTTCAACTACGGCCTGATCTTCGGCAATCTCGGCTTGCCGAGGCTTGAACTCGAGGGTGCGGCCATCGCGACGCTGCTCGGTTCGGCCGTGGAGTTCATCATTCCCATGGCCGTGTTCCTTGGTCCGGCGTACAACCGGCTGTATCGCACGCGCGCGGCATGGCGGCCGAGTCGCAAACACATCAAGGACCTGCTGCGGGTGGGATGGCCGGGCGGACTGATGTTCGGCAATGAGATGATCTGCTGGGCCTTTTTCATGGTGTACCTCGTGAGCCATTTCGGGCCGTTGCACGCAACCGCAGGGTGGATCGCGCACCAGTGGATGGCGCTGTCGTTCATGCCGACGGTGGGCATCACGATGGCCGTCACCGCGATGGTGGGCAAGTGCATCGGGATGGGTCGGCACGATCTTGCGGCCCGGCGTGCGTGGATGGGTGTCGCGGTGGCGATGGGGTACATGGGTTTTTGCGGTGTGATGTTCATCGTGCTGCGAGAGCCGATGATCCGTCTGTTCATCAATGATGAGACCTCGGCGGAGGAGGCCGCGACGGTGGTTCGACTCGGCGCGTCGTTCATGATCGCGGTGGCTGCGTTTCAACTCTTTGACGCCATCGCGATGACGCTCTCGGCCGCGCTGCGCGGTGCGGGGGACACGGTGTGGATTGGCGTGTTGACGGTGGTGCTGTCGTGGCTGATTCTCGTGGTCGGGGGCCTGGCCGTGGTGGAGTTCTTCCCGGGTCTGGAGTCGTTCGGGCCGTGGCTCGCCGCGTCGGCGTACATCGTCATCCTGAGCTTCCTCGCGCTGGCGAGGTTCCTGTCCGGGGCGTGGAAGAAGTTCCGGCTGCTGGAGTCTGGCGGCACGCCGGGGGAGATCCCCCCCGCGGAACTGACCACGGCCGCCGCGACGGATGGAATCTGATGAATTCAGGCCCGAAACACCTAATATCATCCTAACTGTGTTTCTCGCGAGGCCTTGAGTTCGGGCTTGACCCCTCTAAACTTGGTCAAGGAGACACCATGGCACACGACCCACTCGATACGGTGATTGGAGCAGGAGAAGCGGCAGTTCG
>CAZTPJ010000051.1:5049-26870 GCA_964614515.1 uncultured Phycisphaeraceae bacterium
ACACGGCCACGGCATCGCGGCATCGCGCCACGGCCGCCTCGATGGAAGATCAGGGCGATCGCGAAGGCGCCATCGCGGAGTTCCGCCGTGCGCTCCAGGCTGATCCGGAAGATGCGGCGCTCCTGTTCGATCTGGCATATCGGCTGGACATGGTGGGTGAAGAGGACGAGGCGATCGCGCTGTACGAGCGTGCGTGTGCGCAGTCTCCCGCGCCGGTCAACGCGCTGGTGAACCTTGCGATTCTGTACGAGGACCGCGCGGACTATTCGCACGCCGAGCGATGTCTGCGCCAAGTGCTCGAGACGGATCCGAATCACGATCGCGCACGGCTGTTCATGAAGGATGTCGAAGCCAGCCGCGACATGAACATCGAAGATGAGCCGGATCGCGACATCACCAAGCGCAAGGCGCTGATGGAACTTCCGGTGACGGACTTTGACCTCTCCGTGCGGGCTCGAACGTGCCTGAAGAAGATGAACATCCGCACGCTGGGCGATCTGCTTCGCATCAGCGAATCGGAACTCATGTCGTACAAGAACTTCGGCGAGTCGAGCGTGCTGGAAATCAAGCGCATGCTTGAGGCCAAGAACCTGCGCCTCGGCCAGGGCATGGATGATCCCCACCGATCATCGCGCCGCCAGGGTGCTGACGGCGGCAAAGGCTCAGGCAAGGACACGGCCCTGGCCAAGCCCGTCGCGGACCTGCAACTTTCCGTCCGCGCTCGAAAGGCCCTCCAACTGCTCAACATCGAGACCATCGGCGACCTCACCAATCGTACCGAGGCCGAGTTGATGGGCGTCAAAAACTTCGGCGCAACCTCGCTCGTCGAAGTCAAAAACCGCCTCGCCGAGCACGGCCTGTCGCTGCGGTCGCTGGATGATCAAGGCGTCGATTGAAACTGCGACGACAAGATCACTCCGCGGTGTAAAAGGCACTGGCATCCTGCTTGAGTTTCGCCAGGTCCACCAGACGCACATACATCATGTGCCCCGCGTCGTAGCGGTGCGTGACGATGTTGCCGCGCAGTTCCGGGTCGAGGCCGAGGTGAGACATCGTGTACTCCGCCGCGAAGTACGGCGTCGCGAGGTCGTAGTACCCCGACGCGAGCATGACGCGAAGGTCGCGGTTGCGCGTCATGGACGAACGCAGCGTCTCGGCCACGTTCACATATCGGTTCTGATTCCCCGCGTAACTCCACGGCTGCACACGCCCGGTGAGAATCTCATACACATGATCGTTCTCATACCGCAGTTCGCGGCGGATGTAGTCCTGCACCGTCGCCGAGTACGGCCCGCGAATGGCCGACATACTCGGGTCATAGTCCGGTGAAGCGCCGATGCCCGTGCGGTCGATGCCCTTGTAGCGACTATCAAGCCGCCCCACCGTCCGGCCCTCATCGCGCAGAAGTTCCTTCGTGAAGTTCTGAATCGCGATGCGCAGGTCCGATCGGCGAACGAAATCCTCTGACAACCCCGTGAACCGCGCGAGTTGATGCGCGATGTGTGTCCGTTCCTCTTCAGTTAACTTGTCGCCCTTGGCCAGGGCCTGCAAGTATTCCGTCGAGGCCCACTGCTCCGCCTGTGCGATCGTGCCCGCGAAGTCCGCCTGCAACTCCGGCGCGAGTTTGCCGTGATACCACGCCGTGGCCGTGTACGTCGAAAGATACAGCCAATACGGCTGGTCGTTGCCGATGTCAAAGCGGATCGTTGAGAAGTCGAGCACGGCCGAGATCAGCACGACGCCATTGAGGTACATGCCGTATGTTTCCTGGAGCGTGCCGGTGAGTCCCGCCGCGCGTGTCGTGCCATAACTCTCGCCCGCGAGGTATTTTGGCGAGAGCCAGCGGCCGTGGCGCGTGGTGTAGAGCCTGATGAACTCGCCGACCGCGCGGAGGTCTTCATCCAGGCCGTGGAACTGCGAAGCACGTTCGCCCTCGATCGGCCGGCTGTACCCTGTGCTCACTGGATCAATGAAGACTAGATCGGTGAAGTCGAGCCACGAGTGTTCGTTGTGTACAAGTCGATACGGCGGCGGCAGCGGCATGCCCTCATCATCCATCACCACTCGCCGCGGCCCCAGCGCCCCCATGTGCAGCCAGACCGACGATGACCCCGGCCCGCCGTTGAAGACGAACGTGATCGGCCTCGTGCCGACATCCGCCACGCCATCGCGCGTGTACGCGATGTAGAACATGTTGGCCTTCTGCTTGAGGTCATAGTCGGGCAGGTGCATGTACCCTGCCCGGGCCGTGTATGAAAACGTCTCGCCGCCGATGGTCGATTCGTGTTGGGTGACGGCCACTTCTTCCTTGACGACGGGGCCGACGTATGGCGCAGTCGTCGGCTCTGCGGGCGGTGCGGCTTCGTCCTGGCCGTGGCTGATCGATCCCACCAGCAGCCCCACCACCATGGTCCACGCCATCGCTCGTCGAATGTTCACCATTGGCTCCTTTGCACACACGTTCGGGCCTCATGTCGTCGCGCTCTCGCCGATCCGCTCGTCGCGGAACGGGACGTACAGCCTATCCTGTCCGGCGCGGTTAATGCAAATCAACCCGCGACGTTTCGATCCGGACTCCCATGACACACGATCACGACACGCTCGTTCGTCGGGTTGCCGGCCTGCTCGCCGAGGCTCGCCACATCGTCGTGCTGACGGGGGCGGGCGTGTCGGCCGAGAGCGGGATTCCCACGTTTCGCGATCCGCAGACGGGCCTGTGGGCCAAGTATGACCCGATGGAACTGGCGCACATCGACGCCTTCCATCGCGATCCGGAACTTGTGACGCGATGGTATCACTGGCGCTTCGAGCGCTGCAAGGACTGCAAGCCCAACCCCGCGCATCACGCGCTGGCCGAACTTCAGCGGCGATCCACGGCCGCGTCACGCAGGCTCACCCTGCTCACGCAGAACATCGACCGCCTGCATCAACAGGCCGGCAGCGTCGGCGTCGTCGAACTGCACGGGAACATCCTGACATGGCGCTGCACGCAGACGGGCGATGAAGTCGATATGCGCGACATCGTGTTCGATGTGTTTCCGCCGCGATCCGCGTGCGGCGGGTTGCTACGGCCGAACGTCGTCTGGTTTGGTGAGATGCTCCCCGAGGCCGCGGTTTCGGCCGCGTACCAGGCCGTGCAGACCTGCGATGTCTTCATGTCGATCGGCACGAGCAGTGTGGTGTATCCCGCGGCGGGGCTGGTGAACATCGCCATGCGTTGTGGCGCGGCGACGATCGAGATCAACGCGGAGCCGACGCCGATCTCCTCGGCGGTGGATCACTCGATCGTTGGAAAGGCGGGCGAAGTCCTGCCGGCGGTGCTGCGAGCGATGTCCGAAGGCTGACGCCCGTGATGACTGGTTGGATTCAGCACACGTTATCACACCCTTCAAGCCGGTTCGCGCACATTTGGGGGCTTTTCCGATGGCTATTCAGGGATGTGGCCCGTAAACTGTGGGCAAGGAGATTCATCACATGCACGATCGGACGATTCGAGCGGGTTGTCTCGTGGCCGCGATGGCCGCACCGTTGGCGCTGCATGCGCAGTCCACCGCCCCGGCCGTGTTCATCGCGAACAACGGCAATCTCGAGGGCGGCGTGTCATCGCTCAAACTCAACGCCCAGAACCAACTTGAACTGGTGCAGTATCTTGTCATCGGCACGCGACCGAACCTCAACGCGCCCGCGCCCGGGGCGAACGCGTATGAGATTTCCATCACGCCCGATGGGCGCTACCTCGCCATCGGCCACGCGGAATCCAACGAACCGCTTGAGCAGATCACCATCGTGGAAGTGTTGCCGGACGCGACGATGGTCATCGCGGGGCGATTCCTTGTGCCGGGGACGCCCATCGACGTGCAGTGGGTCGGTGAGCGACGACTGGCCGTGACGCGCACGGACCCAACCCCCGATCAAATCGTCATCTACGACTTTGATCCAAGCGGACCATCGCTGACGGAGGTGTCCACCACCCCGGCCGGCACGACGACGTTCTATCTCGCGAAGCATCCGACGCTGCCGGTGCTGTATGCAAACACGTCCTCGGGCGGCAACCGCGTGTTCGTGTTTCGCATCGAACCCTCGGGCGATCTGACGCTGATTCAGGAGGAGTTTACGGGGCCATTTCCGCTGGATCTGGCCGTGGCCGGCTCGGGGGCGTGGTTGTATGCCGCGTGCGGGATCTCGAACGATCGTCGATCGGTACTCGGGTTCGCTGTTGATGGCGAGGGTCGGCTCGCGGCGATCTCGGGTTCGCCGTTTACATCGCTGGGTAACTCGCCCTCGCATGTGTCGGTCGGATTGGACAATCGCGTACTCTTCGTCGGTCATGGCACGGACTCGACGCTGCGATCGTTCACCATCGACCCGTCAACTGGCGCGTTGACCGCGACGGCCAACGTGTTCAACGTCGGACTACAGGGCACGCTCGGAGATGTTCACACGATGGGCGATCTGGTCTTCGTCACGGACAATGCACGAACCATCGACGGCATCTGCGGCATCTATGCCTTCACCGCATCGCCCGATGGATCATTCACGCAGAACGGTCCGATCGTCGAAACTGGCGGCAACCAACCCAATCGGTTCACCGTCTGGGATGCGCCGCGATTGTGCTACCCGGACTGCGACACGCAGACCGGTCCCGGCGTACTCGACATCTTTGACTTCCTGTGCTTCGGCAATCGCTTTTCCGCCAACGATCCCTATGCCTGCGACTGCGACACGGCCACGGGGCCGGGCATCTGCGACATTTTTGATTTTCTCTGCTTCGGGAACGCGTTCAACGCTGGGTGTCCATAGCGGTCACACAAAGTCAGCGTGCGGCGATGACGCGGCTCGGGTCCGAACTCCAATGTGGTCATGGTCCGGTCGTCGAGTATTGGCGTTGGCCGATTGCACGCCAATGGGCCAGGTGGGAGTCGAACCCACACGCCCCTTTCGGGGCAGCGGATTTTAAGTCCGCTGCGTCTGCCGTTCCGCCACAGGCCCGTGACCGCGGAGTGTATCGACTTCGTTATGGGTGGTGTGGATGTGCATTGCAGGTCGATGCGCGACGTGTACCGCGCCGTCACGATGACATGGCCCGTCCGATCCAGACGATATGCCGCGCTGCTCCCGCGTGGGCGCAATCTCGAAGGGGTGAGATCACACCGAAGGCGGCCGCATCAAGGTGACCCGGCCACGGATGCCGCCCTCTTTCGGTTCCGATAACGGTGCTCTTAGCGGAGGTTGCTGCGTCCGAGCTGGCGGAGAGCGACTTGCAGGGTATTCCATAGTCATTCAGTGAGTGTCCGCCTCTGGCAATTCCCTCGCTGTGCTCTTGACACAGACCATAGAATTCTTTAGAATGGCTGCTTGCTCGTCTGTGTTAGGGCGAGCCGAGATCCGCGAGAGAGATTCTTTGTGGAGGAGACAGACATGAACGGTAAGAGGTGTGTTGCTGTGGGTGCGGTGCTGGCTTTCGTCGCGAGCGCGGCGGTCGGCCAGACCACTGTGGTTCCGAATTCGTTCACGAACATGGCAGGCACTTCCGGCCTGAACACGTTCATTCGCGACTTGAACAATCCGCGAACGGGCCAACTGCTCATCGACAGCAGCGAGTTGGCGGGTCTTTCGGGCCAGTTGCTCACGGGATTGACGTTCCGACTGTGGACCGGAGCAACAGCGAACTATCCCCCCACTGACGCGACGTGGACGAACTATGACATTTTCCTGGGCGAGAGCGTGGTCCCCACCGCGGGAACCACCACCTTCGCGAGCAACGTGGTTGGGTCGCTGACGCAGGTTCGATCCGGCCCGCTGACGATCCCGGCGAACTCCTTCGCGTCAACGGGCGGTCCGCCACGGCCGTTCGGTTTCGAAATCCCGATCTCGCCGTTCCTGTACACCGGTGGGCACCTGCTTGTTGAAATCCGCCACACGGGCAGCGACATCGTCCACCCCGCCGCGGCCAGTTACTTCCTGGATGTCGCGGGGTCCACCGCGACGTTGAACCGGAGTTTCACGGGCACGGGCTACACCGCCACGACCGGCGCCTTGTCGAACTTCACGATCACCCGATTCTCCTACGTTCCGGCACCCGGAACGCTGGCGCTTCTGGGCATCGGTGGTTTGCTGGCGGCGCGTCGGCGGCGCTGAGCCCGATCGCTTCAGCGGCGAACCAGGTGTTGAGTTTCATCAGCGGCGTTCGCAGAACGAAATCGCCGCAGGATGTTGTGTTGACGACGCGATGATGCGTCGATGGGTGTGGGCTGCGCGCGGGTTCGGCTCATGGCGGCCGGGCCTGCGATTTGGAGCTGTCAGGGATAGCGCCCGTCGGCGTCATCGCCGAGTCATGTCATCAGACGTGCGACGTCGGTGATTGCTTCGCCGCCGTCGAGACATGCGCGTTGCAGAACGCCCAGGCGTCGCGCCGAATCGCCCGCATCAGGCGATGGGTGTGTTCTGGACGTGCAGTTCGGCGAGTTGTGCGGGCGGCACGAGGCTCGGCGCGCCGGTCATCAGGTCCTGGCCGATCTGCGTCTTGGGGAACGCGATGACATCGCGGATGTTCTCCGTGCCGCACAGGTGCATCACGAGGCGATCAAGGCCGAAGGCGATCCCGCCGTGCGGCGGCGCGCCGAATCGCAGCGCGTCGAGCAGCACGCCGAACTTCAACCTGGCGTCGTCATCGGTGAGTCCGACGATGTTGAAGACCCTGGCCTGCACGTCGCGCTGATGGATTCGCACCGAGCCACCGCCGATCTCCGACCCGTTGAGCACCATGTCGTACTGAAGATTCGTGAAGCGCGAGATCGCTTCGTTGTCGCCAGGGATGGTGCGAAGGAGCGCGTCGCGCTGCGACGGGTGCGGACTGGTGAAGGGATGGTGCGAGGCCGCCCACTTGCCATCTTCCTTCGCCCACTCGAACATCGGAAAGTCAACCACCCACACGAAGTTCCACGCATCCTTCGGGATCATCTTCAGGTCGCGAGCGATCCTCAGCCGCAGTTCGGCCAGCGCTTTGCTGCACGTCAGATAGTTGTCCGCGCCGAAGACGGCCATGTCGCCAACCTCCAGCCCAAGGCGCGCGATCAGTTCATCCTTCACCGGTTCGAGGAACTTGGCGATGCCTGTTTCAAGCCCGGCCGTGGTGCGCTTGACGCTGGGCAGGCCGCCGGCGCCGAACTGCTTGACGAATTCGGCGTAGCCGTCGATCATTTTGCGGGTGATGGCGTCGGCACCGCCGGGGATGCGAATGGCCTTGACGACGCCGATGTCGCGGGTTGTTGGCGCGGGCTTCGCAAGGGCCGACTTGAAGACGCCAAAGTCCATCTTCGCGGCAATGTCGGAGACATCAACGAGTTCAAGGCCGAATCTGGTATCGGGCCGATCGATGCCGTAGCGGTCCATCGCCTCGCGCCAGGTTAGCACGGGGAACGGCGGCGCCTCGTATCCGAGAATGTCCCGCCACGCACGGCGGACAAACCCCTCCATCATCGCCATGACATCGTCACGCTCGACGAAACTCATCTCCAGGTCGATCTGGCTGAACTCGGCCTGCCGATCCGCGCGAGGATCCTCATCGCGGAAACAGCGGCAGATCTGCATGTATCGCTCGCACCCGGCCACCATCAGAATCTGCTTGAAGACCTGCGGACTCTGCGGCAGCGCGAACCATGATCCGGGCACATGGCGCGAGGGCACGACGAACTCTCGTGCGCCTTCGGGCGTGCTCTTATAGAGGATCGGCGTTTCGACTTCGAGAAACCCGTTCTCGTCGAAGTAATCGCGAGCGATTTTCGTCACGCGATGGCGCGTACGGAGGATCTGCTGCATGCGCGGACGGCGGAGGTCGATGTATCGGTGCTTGAGGCGAATCTCCTCGTGGGCGAGATTCCCGCCGCCGCCGGAGTCATCCGGCAGGAACGGCGGATTGTCGGTCTTTGCGAGAACCTCTACGCGTTCGACCATGACTTCGACGTGGCCCGTGGGCAGTTTCGGGTTCGCGCCGCCGACGCGGGATCGCACCACGCCCTCGGCCGCGACGACATCCTCATTGCGAAGGCGATCGGCGACTTCCAGCACTTCTGCGTCGCAGTCCTCGCGATCAAAGACGAGTTGCGTGATGCCGTCGCGGTCCCGCACATCGACGAAAATCAGGCCGGTTCCGTGGCCGCGATAGGCGTTGACCCAACCGGCGAGCGTGATGCGCTGGCCGATGTGCTGGTCTCGCAGCGCGCCGCAACTGTGTGTTCGTTTGAGCATGGTTCTTTCCGAAGGGTGTTCCGAGCGCAGACTATAGCGGGCATCGGCAAGACTGTTGACCAACGCGCCAAAGCACGAGCCATCGAGCATCGGACGCACCGTGGACGCGGGCAAGACGCCCGCCCCAACGGCTTCGGTGGCGATGTGCGTGCCTACAACTCCACGGCCTCGTTTCGCTCTGGAAGCGCGACTTCCAGGCCGTACTTCGCGCGAATCCCCTCGGCAAGCATCTCGCGTGGCCGGTTCTCACCGTGCGTGAGAAAGACGCGCGGGCGCGATCCCGCGCACGCGCCAACCCACGCCAGCAGGCCCGATCGCCCCGCGTGCGCGGACAAGCCGCCGAGGGTGTGGATCTTCGCCTTGACGACGATCGGTTCGCCCATCACGCTCACGCGTTTGGCGCCTTCGACGAGGCGTCGCCCGAGCGTGCCCTCGGCCTGAAAACCGACGATCACAACGTGCGTACTCGGCTTCCACAGATGATGCTTGAAGTGATGCAGAATGCGCCCGCCCGTACACATTCCCGCCCCGGCGATCACGACGCACGGCGCTTCGGATCGGTTGAGGGCCATCGAATCCTCGTGAGATCGCGTGATGCGCAGGCCGGGAAAGTTCAGCGGCGTTTGCCCGCCGCGGATCAACGCCCACGATTCATCGTCGAACATCGCGCGGTGTCTGTCATACAACTCGGTGGTTGATGCGCCCATGGGGCTGTCGATGTACACCGGGATGTCGGGGAGACGTCCCTCGCGCCGCATCTGGCCGAAGTAGTACACGAGTTGCTGCGTGCGACCGACGGCGAACGCGGGGATCAGCACCTTCCCGCCGTTGGCGTGGGCCTCTTTGACGATTTCTTCGAGTTCGATGAGCGTCGCATCCAGCGAGCGATGATCGCGATCGCCGTAAGTCGATTCGACGATGAGCACATCGGCCTTGGTGAAGGGCTGTGGGTCGCGAAGCAGCGCGAGGCCGCGCGGCCCGATGTCGCCGGAAAAGCAGACCCTGCTCGTGCGAGGGCCGTCGTTGACCGTGAACTCGAGGCTTGATGATCCGATGATGTGGCCGGCGTCCACGGCGCGGACGGTGATCCCGTTCGCGACCTCAAGCGACTCTTCGTACTTAATCGGGCGAAAACGGCCCAGGACCTCGTTGACTTCTCGCTCGGTGTACAGCGGGGACACAGGGGCCTTGCCGCGCCGCTGACGTTTGCGTGATTCGCGCATCGCGTCCATCTGTTGGATCGACGCGGCGTCGTGGAGCAGGATGTCGCAGAGTTCTCGAGTGGCGCGCGTGGCGAAGATCGGGCCGTCGAATCCCGCGCCGGGCAAGAGCGGCAGTCGCCCGCTGTGATCGAGATGCGCGTGCGTCAGGACCACCGCGTCGAGACGATTCGCCTTGAGCGATGGAAAGCGACGATTGCGTCGATCCACATCGCGCCCGCCCTGAATCAGCCCGAAGTCAACGAGAATGCGCGATCGAGCGGTCGAGAGTTCAAAGCAGGAACCCGTGACTTCTCCCGCCGCGCCGTGGAAGGTGAGTTTCATGATGCGCAAAGCGCTGCGGCCCGCCAACGCTGTAAGAGGAGTTTGATCACGGCCGTGGCTCCGAGGCTCGCAGTTCGACCACGGTCTCAATGTCGAGCGCCTTTTCGGCTTGGTAGCGAAGGGTCATCGTCGCGCCTTCCGGACCGGACACGATCCAGCGGAAGAGTTCGCGCCCGCGAGAGCCGATCCCGCCGGGATGCTGCATGCGCCCCGGCTCGTGCCGCTCGATGCGCATCTGTTTGTCGCGCCGCGAGTTCACGGTTCCCGCCGCCAGCATCGACACGCCTTCGCCGGGTTCGCAGAACATGATGTCGTTGGTTCCGATGTTGTTGCGACGAGCCACGCCCGTTCGCGTGGGAATCAATCGCGTGTTCTCCACGGCCGCGGTCACAATCCACACATCCTCACCGGATGGCTCGACGTCAATCAACCCGAACTGCAACACGGGCATCTGATCCGCGTGGTACATGGTGAACGCGAAGTTGCGATGGCACTCCTCTTCGAGCAGGAACAACGGCGTGTTGCGGCTTGACCACTTGTTCGGCCCGCCGACAAGGATGCGCCCGTGCTGCGGATGATCAAACTCCGTGTACGGCGTGAAGTCCTGTCCAAAGACCATGTAGTCGCGCCAGAGTCGGCGCTGATCCTCATCGGGAGATGAGATGTCGCGCTGGAAATACTTGGCGGGCGTCCAG
The DNA here is from genome assembly GCA_964614515.1 of uncultured Phycisphaeraceae bacterium. Classification (GTDB taxonomy): domain Bacteria; phylum Planctomycetota; class Phycisphaerae; order Phycisphaerales; family UBA1924; genus CAZTPJ01. Next base: position 15,536 of record CAZTPJ010000051.1, read on the forward strand.
AGTTCATTGGTGAAACTGATGACGCCGAGACCTTCGGCGATCCAGTTGACGAATCCGCCGTGGACCGTGTACAGGTCACGCCAGATCACCATGGATCGGTAATATGGCAGCATGATGGAGCCATTGTTGGCGATTTCGTCATACACGCGGACATCCTCGCCGGGATACATCGACTCACGGAACTCCGCCCCTGGCCCGCGAAGGATCATGCCGCCGGCGTTGTGATAACTCTGGCCCGCGGCGATGTTCGGATGCGCAAGGATGAACTCGCCCACGGCTTTGGTCTCGGGTGATTCGAACGGATACGGCCCCGCCCCCCCCTGGGCATACTCCGGCAGCCAGCCGCTGGGCCAGTTGCGGTTCATGTCATCGCCGCCGGGACCATCTTCGTTGATGCGCCCGTCGCCGTCGTTGTCGATGCCTTCCTGCCCAAGCAGCGTCCACTCGCCCTTCTGCGGATGCGTCACCCGGCGGAAGACGCGCGGGTCAACGGGATCGCGAATCCACTGCCCTTCGGGGTCTCGCTTCCACATCTGCGTGATGCTGCCATCGCCATCGAGATCATCAGGGCCGTCTTCATCGATCAGTCCATCACGATCGCTGTCCACCGGACGACGGCTGCCGCGCGATGAACTCGATGTTTGTACTTCATCAAACCACGCCTGACGACCGTCGGGGTTCACCGAGGGCATGAGATAGAACGTGTAGGTGTCCATCAACTTCGTCAGATCGGGAACCTGGCCGTAGGACTTGGCCAGATACCACAGCGTATAGAGCACGGCCTCGCCGGCTTGCACTTCATTGCCGTGGACATTGCCATCGATCCACATGGCGGGCTTGGCGTCATGCGCCACGTCGCCCTTGGGATGCACGATGGCGACCCACAGATCACGGCCCTCACGGCTCTTGCCGATGTTGCGAAGATCAACCAGATCGGGATAGGCCTCGGCGATCGCCTTCATGTGCGCTTCAAACTCGGGATAGTCGTAATAGCGGTTCCAGGCGATCTCGACCTTCGATGGAATGTGCGCCTGTGCGGCGGCGTATGGCGCGAACCACGCGGCGGCGGCGGCGAATGCACACAGGCACAGGGATGTCAATCGTCGCGTGTTCATGGGCGTACCTCCCGCAGTTCAATGCGCACGTCGCGTCGCCCGAACTCGGGCGTCGTGATTTCCACGTTGATCTCGTCCCCTTCGTTCCCGCGGATGACCCATTCGACGCTGTGGCGACCGCCGGAACCGGCGATGGACGTGCCGGTGTTGTCCACACGACGCCCGCTGAGTACGCGATCTTCTGGAATATCAAGCCGCATCACCAGCGGCGTGAGCCGTCGAGCCTTGACGGCGATGGCCGAGCGAAACGGCAGGAAGCCGTCGTTCTTCACCGACAGCCACACACGCCAGACACCTTCGGAGATGCGTTCGATCACCGGAGATTCGACCGTGAGCGTCGGCAGTTTCTCGATGAACTTGATGAGGAAGTCGGCCTGTTCATCCGCAAGACGCGCGATGTCCGCTTCAGGCGGCGTCAACTTGGACCCGGCGATGAACCCGCCGATCTCGACTTCGCCAAGATCGGGATGCGTGAACGTGGTCCACGGCACAAATCCCACGCCCTCGCGGTGTTCATCAAAGTACTTCAGCCACGCGGCATCCTCCGTGCCGCCATCGCGCGCTGCAGCCCCGCCGGGTTGCCCGCCCGGTGGTCTTGGCGGGCCAGCGCCACGGCCACGGCCGGTTCCTGGTTGCGCCTCGGATCTGAAGACGGCGAGCATGACATCCGAACGGGCGGAATCGACGATCGGATTCACTTGGAATTGACCCTTGGCCGCGTCGATGGCCGTGTGCGCCTCTGGCTCGTCTGGTGCGGGCGTTTCGGGTGTATCCTCCGCCGGGGCTTCGCGTCGGCGTTCGCCGCGCGGAGATTCGGCGGGTTCAAGTTGATCCGGGCGCACCCACACAGGCGTGCTGTACGCATACAGCCCGAGATGCGAGTAGGCCCACGACCATAGCGAGCCGGCCGTGCTGCCCGTCGGCGCGCTGCGCATCTTTGTCACTTCCTTGAAGAGCGTGGAGATCGCCTCGTAGTGCCCGCGATCATCATTCTCGATGCCGACGGGCACGCGCCCGGAGGCTTCCATGCGCCCAGCCTCGGGTACGCGAACGATCGTGTCCCTGGGCGAATAGACGATGACGGCCAGCAGGTTCGACTTCGCCAGCATCCAGTCGGCCAGTGCCTTGGACTCGCGTTCACACAACGGAAAACGCCCCGCGCCGTTGGCGTACTCCGGCCAGTGCGCGGGGAAGTTCATGTCAAGGTCAACGCCGCCGATCGGGTCTTCGCCGATGCGACCGTCGCCGTCGATGTCGCGGCCCTCGATCAACACCGCGTGCGTCGCGCGTTCGCCTTTGAGCGGATCCGGCGCACGCATCAGCCGCGGCTCATCGGGATCAATCATCAGCGTGGCCGTCAGGCCGCTGGACGGCGATGGATCGCGCACGCGCATCATGGTGATGTGGCCGTCAGCATTGAGGTCGGTGGGGCCGTCCTCGTCGATGCGTCCGTCGCGATCGGCGTCATCGGGTGTGAGCGTGCGGGAGAAATCCCACGTCGGCTGGCCCTCTCGATCGTGAAACGCCCACGTGTCGGGGTTCAGCAGCGGCAGGATGTACACGGTGTGGTGTGTCAACGTATCCGCGTGTGCAACGTCGAGCCGTCGTGCCAGTTCGAGCGCGACATCCGTGCCGACGCGATGCATCGGATCAAGACCCGCGACGATCAGGATCGCGGGACGATCCGGCGGCGCGACATCGCCAGGTCCGGCCACCTGGAACATGTGCAACGGGCGCCCCTCGCGACTCTGGCCGAACGTCAAGACCTGCACGGCCGGCTTGCCGTCGGCCGTCACCGCCATGACGCGATCGTGAATCGGCGAGGTTTGTGCCCACACCGTGCACGCACACGCCAGCACCAAACAAGCACCGCCACGAATCAGCCCAATCATGCGGAAGCCTCCCGCGCCGGCCATCCACCGACGAGCCATGAGCATACAACCCTGGACGTCCGCGTGCAACCGGGGTGTTCTACAACGTTTTGACGTAGATCACCTTGCCGTCGTCCGTGTCGTAGAAGTCTTGGAGGACTGCGTCGGCGTGGAACCCGCATCGCTCATAGAACGCCCGCGTTGGCGCGTACTGTCCACGGGAAGAGGTCTCGGCATAGAGTCGCGTCGCGCCGAGTTCCCGCATCGCCCGCTCAGACTCGACGAGCAACGCCCGCCCAAAGCCGCGACCACGCCACCGATCCCCCACCACCAGCCAGTACAGGTCGAAACTTGACTTCGTGCACGCAATCGGCCCGAAACATGCATAGCCAACCACCTCGCCATCGAGCGAAGCGAAGATGAACTCGTATCCGCTCGCAGCGCCTTTGCTCAGACGCTCGACAACCAACTCTTCCGCGACATCCACCTCGTACGCGTGAAAGAAGCCGGTGGAGTCACACAGATCACGAACGACCCGCGCATCGCTCGCGCACACGTCGCGACGAAACGCCAGTTGGACGGCCGCGTCAGGCATCGTGTCCCCTCAACGCGTCGCGCATGATCCGGTCAATCGCGGTGGAAAACTTGATGCCAGTCTGGGCAATCGCGGCGGCGAAACCCGCATCCGGCGACAGGCAGGGATTGGCGTTGACCTCAAGCACCCACGGGCGACCGGATTCATCCACGCGAAAGTCGACGCGGGCGTGCCCGCGCAGGTTGAACAACCGCCAACACCGGAGCGCCACATCACGCAGAGTCGCGAGCAGCAGCGCATCGGTCGGCGGAAAGTCAAACCGCCTCGGCGTGTTCTCATACTCGAATGATCCCGCCTCCCACTTGGCGCGATACCCGACGATCCGGGCCTGACCCGCGGGAAACGCGCGAAAGTCGATCTCCGCCGGACGCAGCACCTCAGGTCCGTGTTCGCCCGCAAGAATGGAAAGATTGAACTCGCGCCCGTCGATGTACGCCTCCGCGAAGGCTTCGCCACCGAGGGCCCCGCGACGGGCCATGATCGCCCCCCGCACATCGCGAGCGGACGCGCCCGCGATGATCGCGCCATCATCGAGACCGATCGACGCATGTTCCCAGACGGACTTGATGATCCAGCGGTCTGGCGAAGGCTCGCCATCAGCGACGGCCGTGGCTTCACTGTCGCTCATCCCGCACTCGATCCACGCGGGCGTGGGAATCTTCGCGAATCTCATCAGTCGCTTGGCCGCGAGTTTGTTGGACGTCTGATAGATCGCGTCGGCCTTCGCCCCGGTGTACATCATTCCCATGCCGTCGAGCATGGATGGAATGATGTGGATGTATCGCCCCTGTCCGCCGAGCGACTCAACAAGATTGAAGACGAAGTGAGCCCGCGTGTTCTGGATCGTCCGCCGCGCCACGGCCAGATCAAGACCCACGCTGCGTCGCACGGATTCATGGCCGAGTTCGGCGAGTGCGCCGGCCACGGCCTCGGCCTGCACGATCGCGTCGCGGGCGTCGGCCGGCGAAGCCTCGTCAACTTCATCATGGACGATGGCGACGATCATCGAACGCCCGCCCGTGGCGCAGCCCGCACACGCTCCATCGCGGAAGCAACGATGGCGCCGATCAACGCGTCATACGCCACTCCCGCGAGCGTCGCCATGATGGGCAGGTCCGAGTGCGTCGGATGCAAGCCGGGAAGCGGATTGACTTCCATGAAACTCAGGCGGCCGTGGTCGTCAGCGCGGAGATCCACACGCCCCGCATCACGGCAGCCAAGCCCGCGCCACACGCGAAGGGCCAGGTCGCTCGCCTCTTCGGCGAACGGTCCGCTCGCCAGCGTGTATTCAACGAGATCCTCCGATCGCTCCTTGTTCTCGTACGAATAGACGTTCTGCTCCGCATCGTCGCGCAGCCGCACTTCCATCACGCCCAGCACTCGCGCCTTCTTCGCCGTGCCCACGAGACCCACCGTCACTTCACGACCAGGCAGAAACCGCTCGACAAGAACAGGTTGCGCGAAGCGATCCAGCAGCCCAGCGCAGATCGAACGAAGTTCCGTCGAGTTTCGCACGATGCTCCGGCCGTCGATCCCCTTGCTCGTGCCCTCGGCCAGCGGTTTGGCGAAGAGCGGATAGGCGAGGGAGACGCTTCGAACATCGTCGATGTGTTCAACGACCGCGAAGTCGGGCGTGGGAAGGCCCATGTCGCGGATGATGCGTTTGGCCGTTGCCTTATGCAGCGTCATCGCGCAGACGAGCGGGTCCGACATGGTGTAGGGAATCTCGAACGCATCGAGCAGCGCGGGAACCTGCGACTCGCGGCCGATGCCGTGCAGGCCCTCGGCGATGTTGAAGACCAGATCCCACCGATCGCCGCTGACCAGCCGCTGGGCCAGCGACTTGACGTGGCCGATGCGATCAACTTCATGCCCGAGCAACTCGAGCGCACCGGCCACCCCGTCGATGGTCGCGGGTTGATCGAACTCTGCGGCGGCCTCAGCGCTCAGGCCCATCGCCAGGTAGTCGTCACGCAGATCGTACGTAAGGCCGATTTTCATCCGTCTCCCTGCCGGTTCGCAGTTCCTCGTACAACATGCCGTGCCACCGCACCGCATCCTCCAGCCGCATGCCCAACGCATCGATCAGACTCTGGCCTGGCGGCACGACGCGGGACACGGGACAGTATTCCCCTTCGACGCCCGTGATGCCGGCTTCGACATAGGTGAACGGATACATCCGGCAGACCAACGGGCGCACGTCAACCGGCAGGGTGCAGCCGGCAGGGCCGAGGAAGGTGCAATCGCCATCGCTGCGACGGCGGAGGACATGGCGTGTGCCATCCTCGGCGAATGAGTAGCGGAACCAGTTCGGATCATCGTCCTGGTCAAAGTACGCCGGGTCAGCGGGGCGCCGGCGCTCGTGGAAGTCGTCACGGTGCGTGTGCCGGGTGATTCGCGCGGCATCGCCGGCCGTGATGAGAATCTCGGCCCGTTGGCAGCATGTCTTTTGAATTCCCGAGCATTTCGCGCACGGATGCTCCGGACCGGGAATGAACCCGGCCGAACCACCGATCACAGGCAGCGAAACGCCGGCCTCCCCCGGCGCTGTGGCGTCCATGATGTCAGGCCCCGACTCCCATGGCCGTCCCCGCCGCATTCACGCCGACGGGGTCAGGATACCGGAAAATCTTGCCTTCGTAGTTGCGCAGGATGATGTCATCGCCATCACGACCGACGACATACTCAGGCAGAAGCGGAATCTTACCGCCACCGCCAGGGGCATCAATCACAAACTGCGGCACGGCGTAGCCCGTGGTGTGTCCGCGCAGACCTTCGATGATCTTCAGGCCCGTCTCCACCGGCGTGCGGAAGTGGCTTGAGCCGGGGATGGGATCGCACTGGTAGATGTAGTACGGCCGGACGCGCATCTTCAGCAGGCCGTGCATCAACCGCTTCATCGTCTCGACATTGTCGTTGACATCGCGGGTGAGGACGGTCTGTGAGCCCAGCGGCACGCCGGCGTCGGCAAGACGGGCGGTGGCCTGAGCGACTTCCGGCGTGCATTCGCGCGGGTGCATGAAGTGGATGCTCATCCACAGCGGATGATGCTTGCGAACCATCGCCGCGAAGGCCGGGGTGATGCGCTGCGGCAGCACGCACGGAACCTTGCTGCCGATCCGGACGAACTCGATGTGCGGAATCGCGCGAAGTCGCCCGAGCAGCCAGTCGATCCTGTCGTCGTTCATCGTCAGCGGATCGCCGCCGGAGATGAGCACGTCGCGCACCTCGGGCGTGGCTTCGAGATAAGCCAAGGCCCGCTCGAACTGCTTGGTGTTGAAGTGATACTCCCCGGTCTTGCCGACGAGACGGCTGCGTGTGCAATACCGGCAGTACGTCGCGCAGAAACTCGTGACGAGGAACAGCACGCGGTCGGGATAGCGATGCACCAGGCCCGGAACGGGCATGTCGGCATCCTCCGCCAGCGGGTCCGCCTCTTCACCGGCGACCTGAATCGTCTCATCGCGAACCGGAACCATCGTCCGGCGGATCGGATCCATCGGATCGTCCGGATTGATGAGCGAGGCGTAGTACGGCGTGATGCCCACGGGGAGCTGCCCGCCGAGGTTGACGACCGTGGCGCGTTCATCCTCGCTGAGCGAGAACGCCTTCTCCAGCGTCGGCAGGTCCTTCAGCCGCATCCGGAGTTGCCATTTCCAGTCGTTCCACTGCGCATCGGTGACATCCGGAAAGACGCGGGCCATGAACTCCCGCGTCTGCGGCGAGATCACATGCGTCTCCGGCTCAGGAGATTCGCCATGGGCTGAGTTGTGGCGAGCGTGTGGCGTCGCAGCGCGACTTGGAGGTTCGTCGGCCTGTGCATCCTCTGTGCAGCCGATTCCAGCCGTCGCGGGCTGAAGTCGATGCATCATTGCACCGCCGCCGGCCTCATGGCCGGTCCCGTTGTGTCCGTTGTTCAAGACGCGCAGACCAACGCCGTGGTTCTTTGAACCGTTGACCCTGCGTGGGAGAGGGTCGGGGTCGTCCATGATCATCGCGGAATGCTCACAGGTGAGCGGGTCCATCTGGAGTCTTCAGTGAATCGACGTTCGATTCGCGAAGGCCCGGGCACGTGACCGTGGACGCGCCGGCTCCATAGGGGAATCAGACTATCACCGATCCCACCGGAGTCAAGTCATCGGTAAAAATCCTTTGCACCATTGCTCGGGCGCGAGGGGTGTTTGCACCACCAGCCGTCGTGGACGGTATCTTCCGCCGCCGAGGCGCAATTACGCTCCAAAATCCACGTCAAACTCCTCCTCGGCGAACTCGTCCAACCGCTGCCGCCACCTTCGCCCGGGCCACAGGTACCACGCGGTGCGTGTTTCTGGCCAATACGCGGCGGAATACAGCGTCCCCCAGCCGCGATCCCATTGGCTCGTGTACAGCGGCGGGGCCAGAAACCGTTCCGCCAGCGACTCAACCGTCTCGGACGGATCCTCCAGTCGAGACGTGAGGAACGCCTCCCGCTGCGGACTGGAGGTGACGCGGGCGAAGCGGTCCCACTCGACCAGGCCCTGGTGATTGGTGGCCACGGGCGAGGCGGCGATCCGGGCCGGGCGGTCCGGCGCAACAAAGACCGTCGCCGCCAGCCCAGCCTCGTCCACGAGCGTCACGTTATACGCCATGTGGATCGGAATGCGCGTCAAGGCCTCCACCGCCTCATCGCGAGTCGCACAGAACTCCAGCACATACCGCAGCACGAGCGGAATTCCAAAACCCTCCCCCACCACCCGCCTTCCCCCAAACGCCAGCGACACGGCCAGACCTTCCGCGTTCATTCCGTCAAGCACACCCCACAGGCAATCGCTCATGGCCATCACCGGCCGTGCGTTCCAAGCCGAAAGCAACACCGTGCCTTCGCAGCGATCGGGGGCGTAGTCGTAGTTTCGGATCAGGGCGGTTGTCCGGCGATGGATGACCGCCTGCGAGCAGGCCGACAGATACGGCGTCGGGCGATACATGCCCAGCAGCCGTGCAGCCAAGTCGCCTCCGCCCGCCAGATCGACCAGCATCTCATACGTCGGCACCAAATCGGGCATGTGCGTTTGCAGCGCCGCGAGCGTCTGGCGATAACTCGGCCGTGCCGCGTCACCCTCACGAAGGAACCACGCCTTGTACGAAGGCAGGAATCGCTCATAGAGAGACTGCCACTTGGGGCCGGGGCTCGGCTCGTGAATGGATCGAAAAGCCAGTCGCATCGTCGCGGCTAGGGTAGGCCAAGGGCGGGGAATCGCCGCTACGGGCGTGGGAATGGGGTTGTGATTTGAGGGAGTTTCGATATAATTGCGAGAACGACGCCCCCAACGCGAACAAGGAGGGAAGCCGTGCGACTGAGGCTATGGATTGGCGTGGTGATCACGGCCATCACCGCAGAATGTGTGGCGACGGCTCATGCCCGGCAGAACGAGCCGCAGCCGTGGCCGCGGCAGTTCACGCTGCGCGATGCCGATGGCGATGGGCATCCTGTGTTTGGCAATCCGACGATCGTGGCGTATCCGCTCAATGAGGGGTTGATTCCGAGGGCGACGGGCGTGGCCTTCGGCGATCTCGATGGCGATGGCGACAACGATGGCGTCATCATCAACACCACCTCGCGTTCACCCGCGCACCGCCAGGCGGCCGTCACGATCGTCCTCAACAAGGGTGACGGCGTCTTCGTGCATGGCGAGGTGTATCACGTTCCGACGGACCTTGCATCCGTTGATCTTGCGGATTTCAACGGCGACCGCGTGCTGGACATCGTCACGGGCAACGGGTACGACGAGAGCATCACCATCTGGCGCGGGCGCGGGGATGGAACGTTCGGCGATGATGTCACGATCCCGCTCGGCGGGCAGGCGATGTGCGTGCGTACGGCCGACTTCGACGACAACGGCAGCATGGACATCGCCGTGTTCCTGCGGAACAACCAGGTCGCGATCCTGCTCAATCGCGGCGATGGCACGTTTGAGGAGCCGAGGTTCCTGGCCGTGCCGACTGTCACGCAGTTGTATGCGGGTCCGCCATGTCCGGGTCCGAGCCTGGCGGTGGGAGACTTGAATGGGGACCGGCTGCCTGACATTGTGGTGCCGACGGGCACGAGCGTGCGAGTGCTGATAAACAAGGGCGGGGCCGAGTTCGCGCCGCCGGTGGCGTACCCGGTGCAGATCACAGGGGGCGGCGCTTACGGCCTTGCGCTTGCGGACGTGGATCGAGATGGACACCTGGACTTGGCCGTGGCACTGGTCGGATGGCCATCGAAGTACCTGAGTATTCTCAGGAACGATGGTGCGGGCCGCTTTGGCGTGCCGGTCGAATACGACATGGCCACGAGGCCGAACGTCCCGGGTGGACTGTACGATCCTCTCACTGTGACGCTCGCGGACATCACGGGCGACGGCTTTCCTGATGTCTGCGTAGGGAACTTTTCGAATCCAAACGTGGCCGTGCGCCACAACAATGGGGATGGGACGTTCGGGGATCGGATTCTGTACGATGTTGGGGCAGCAGATCTTTACGTTGTTCGATTCGCCGAGCTCAGCGGCGACGGCATGGTCGATCTCGCGGTGCTGAATTTCCTGGGTCGTTCCAAGATGACCGTGCTACTGAACCGGGGGGATGGCAACCTGCTGACGCTCGAAGGCGTACCGAAGGAGTATGAGGTGCTCGCAGGGCCGTATCCGTGGATCGATCCTTGGTCGGTCATCGCGATAGATGTGGACCGTGATGGCGATCAGGACTTGGTTGTTGCGGTCTCCGCGGTCAGCCGCCAGAGCAATGTTCTCGTCGTACACAACGATGGTGGTCGATTCGAACGATGGACGCCGTATGCTATTGGTCCGATGGGGGGGGCATCGACGATTCACGTTGCGGCTGGCGACTTCAACGACGACGGCTGGCCGGATCTGGTGTGCGCGGATTCAATCTCGCCCGGCGGATGGATCCCGCCCGGCAAGGTGTGGGTGCTGCTGAACAACAAGGATGGAACGTTCTCTGCGCCGACGCCTTACGCACTCGACGGCGTCTCGCCAATCCGCGTGGCCGTCGGCGATCTCAATGGTGATGGCGCGCTGGACATCGCCGTGCTCGTCACACAGGTCTATCCGGGCAACGATCAGATACCTGTGGATCGGCGCGTAATGCTCATGTGGAACGATGGTGAGGGAAACTTCACCATTGGCCCGAGCCAAACGGTGTGGACCGCGCCGTGGTTCCCGGCCGGCGGCCTGACTCTTGATGATCTCGACGGCGACCGAATCATGGACATCGTGGCAGCCGTATCCCATCGCGACGGCCCCGGCGTACTCGCCATCCTTCGGGGACTTGGGGGCGGGAACTTCGCCCCGGCCATCCAGCACAACGTGCCGCTGGCCCATCGCGTGGCCGCACCCATGTTCGGTCATGGTCGGGAGATCTGGGTTGCCGGCGGGACGCAGGCGTGGCCGAACAACCAGCCTTTCATGACGACGTTCCAGCAGGGGCAAGGCAGCATGTTCGAGCGCGGGCCTGCGTACAACGACGACGGCCTCTCCGCGCAGCAGATGATGTTCCGCGAGGCGTCATCCGCGCCCGGCCGTCAAGCCGCGACGCTTGCCCTGGCGAATCGCACGCAGGACATGCTCGCGGTCGCGCACGCCGGCGGTGGCGGAATCGTCCGGCCGTGGCATCACTACGGCACGCCGCTCATCTCCGGCTTCGGCGTCTGGGATATGCTGAACGCCGATGCCGCGACGCACCATGTCGTGGTCACGAGCAGCTTTTCGCGCAATCTG
>CAZTPJ010000052.1:0-26431 GCA_964614515.1 uncultured Phycisphaeraceae bacterium
GCGTGCCCCGACGTGCCGCGTCGTGCCCCGAGAACGGCACGTTTTGGGCACCATTGTGCCGTGAAATCCTAGAGAACAAGGTCCGACTTTCTGATGTTCGACCTGGCGCAGGTGACGAGGCGCGCGGCTGACGATGTGCGTGGCTGCGGAGTGCGCGGCTGACGATGTCGCGTGGCTGCGGAGCGCGTGGCGGTGGGGTGGTCGCGCTGTGCCGCTTTGGGTCTCGCGCTCGTGGCTCGCTGCTGGCTGGCTGCTGTTCAGTGGGAGCGGCGCATCCGCGGCTATGCCGACAAGCGCGGCAGGCTGGCGATCGCCGCCGCGGCCGGGAGTTGGCCTTCATCCGTGTACGCCTCAAGCGTCAACTTGACATCGCGGTGCCGCATGATCTTCTGCGCCACGGCCGGGGGAACCTGCGACTTGGCCAGCATCGTCGCCAGCGAGTGCCGCAGGCTGTGCAGGACGACCCTGCGGCCGCGTTCATCGACTTCGGCGATGCCAGCGTGCGCGAGGTCCGTGCGGAACTGGGGCATGGACGGGATGGCGCTGAACACCAGATCGGCGCTGCGGCCGCGACGCTCTCGTAGCGACTGCGCGAGATCGGGTGCTAGCGGGACGGTTTCGGGTTTGCGGCTCTTGGTGATCGCGCCGGGGAGTTCGACGTAGGGGTTGGCCGCGTCGAGGTGAAGGTGGCACCAGCAAATGGCGGCCGCCTCAGCGCGGCGCAGACCGGTCGCGAGCATGAACTGGTAAACGGCGGCACGCTCGGGCGGAGCCGCAGCCAAGAGCGACCTGCACTCTTCGATGCTCAAGGCGCGGCGCTTCTTCTCGGGGATGACTCTGTTCTTGGCGACCCTGTCGCATGGGTTGCGTTCGAGGATTCCGTTTCGCACGCACCAGGCAAAGAACGCGGACAGATCGGCGCGGTGGGCGTTGACGGTGCGGGCCGAGCGCCCCAGCGAACTCAGGTCGGCCAGGTGGGCGGCGATGCTGCGCGGCGTGCAGTCTCGCAGGCAGCGCCAGCGTCGCGATGCGATGGCCGCTTCGAGGTGCTTGCGCACGTTGTAGTGGTACATGTCATCGCGGCCTCGCCGGACCAGATCGGCGAGGTATTGTTCGAGCGGCTCACGAATCGGCCGTCTTGCCTCGCGCGGGTCGGCTTCGAGAATCCCGGCCTTGATCCGCTCGGTGATGGCCATCGCCTCGGCGAGCAGGTGTTGTGCGACGGACTTGTCGGCTGCGACGACCTTGCGGATGCGCACACCGCGATGATCGACGTAGTCGATGCCCCAGCGGCTGTCACGTTTGTAGATGCTTCCCATCTGTGCTGCTCCCGCCTGCCCGGCCTCGCGCCGGGCGCGGACGATCAAGGGCTTCGATGCTGGCGGAAGGCAAGTCCGAGGCCGCGAGAAACTGCCCCTTGGCGGCCTGGTCGCGATTCGCGGCGCTCGATTCCTGGGATGAGTGCGGCCATTACTCGGATCCTCCCTTGGCGATGTACGCCTCGATGGAGGCGACGGTGATGCGTGTCGCGCGGCCGCACCGAACGGCCGTCAGTTCGCCAAGGCCGACCAATCGCCAGATCGAGCGCGGTGAGATCGCGAGGGTTCGTGCGGCGTCGTTGATGCGAAGGAGCAGGGGCGGGGGTGTGCGCTCGGGCAGGTCGGCCGAGGGCTCAGAGAGATGGATCATCGATCGCACCTCCTCCCATCCGCAAGGCACTCTTCCGTGGAGCCCCACAGGACTGCGCGACCGCTGGAAGTCATTTCAATCGCGCAGAACGCGCAATACGCGCAGAACCCATCGCGCCGACAACCACTCGACCGAGTTCTGCGCGTTGTGCGCGATGTGCGCGCTTGATAGCGACAGGTCATTGGCCACCCCCCCGGTCCCACAGCGGGTTTACGAGGTACTTCGGGGAGGCGGGGCGACCAGGAGCCTTGTCCTTCGGGGCTTGGCGTCGTAGGTATCCCAGTTCGGCCAGCAAGTCGAGAGCGGGGTCGATGTCTTCGGCGACTTGCACCAGAACGAACCGCACGGCCGTGAAGCAATCGCGCCGGGAGAACTCGTCGTCCCCGGTGCGTTCGAGCCAGCCCAGAATGCGTTCGGCGATCGCTACCCGCGTCTCGCAACCGACCACGCTGGCAGCCAGTCGCTCGTGGGCGATGAGGTACGGAGCCCACACCAGAGCCGCTCGCATGGTTTCGATGTTCACCACGAGTTGGTCAGCGGGAAAGCGCGGACGGGCACCACCGAAGACTTCGAGAACATGCAACACCATCGCGATCCGAGCGATGGCTCCGCAGAGTTTCGCACCCCAGGCCTTGCGGTCCGACAGGCCGCCACCTCGGTGCAACTCACGCTCAACCTGCTGCTCGAACTCGATGGACGCCTGGACGGACTCATCGTCGAGACGAAGGACTCGCGGCGATCCGAGTTCGAGTTCCATCTGGAGCAGGCGACGGATGGCTCCCGTGTATGCCATGACGCACTGCTCGTCAACGGGCGGCGCACCGATGCGGCGTCGACCGATCATGCCGATGGGGACGCTCGGCAGGAATCGGGCCAGGAGTCCCCGGCCGTGTGCCGCGCGACTGGTGAACATCCCCCGCACGGCCTCGGGCTGAACCACCATCGCGACGTTCAGGCAGGGGCTCTGCAGATCTTCCCTCGGACGCCCCTTGCGTCGAACGCGAACCCGATCGCCCGCGTGGGCTTTGAGCCATGCGCCGAGGTTCGGCCGCGCCTTCTCGTCGTATCGGCCCATGAGCACATCCAGAGCGTCGCCCTCTGGCGAGGCGACAAGGCCTCGTTCCGCGTTTTCAATGAGCAACTCGACGATGGCCTCGGAAGTCGCATCATCGACCACGAGTGTCGGGGGGCGGATGTCCTTATCCTCCGCTGCCTCCTGCGCCAGGGCGATGGCCTCCTCGCGGGCGACGGCATCACCGTCGGCTGCTCGACTGCGTGCTCGCTTCAACTGCTGCTCCCGCAGCAATCTTCGCTCACCCGCGGCCGCGATCTCGGGGGCGAGGAGTTCGGCCTGCTCGGCCTCCCACTCGTGCAACGGATCTAGCATTCGCCGAAACGTCACGGACTTGCGCTCGCCGGACTCGAGCAGCGTGAGCGTCCACAGCGCGGGGATCTCGCGCCAGCCGGGGCGGATCTCGATGACGAATTTCTGTGAAACGCACGTTCCGGTGATCGCCAGCAGCAGCATCGCCGGCAGGTCCACCGGCACCTGCAGTTCCTCCGCAATCCCCGCGCAGAACGCGCGAATCGCGATAAGAGCGGGCGGGAACGCCACATCGACGGGAAATGCCATCGGGGGAGGGCCGAGGAACAGAGGCGTCGGAGGTCCCCACGGGTCCGACTCGACGGTGTTGGTCGTTGGCTTGTTGTTCTGCTTCGCTACAAACTCCGCGTAGCCCGGTTCGAGAGCCCCACGCACATCGATCCAGGTCAGTCCCTCGCCCCGGTTGTGCAGGTTGCGATACGCGATCTTCCCGTCATCGCCGACGATCACCGAGATGTCGGACCCGCCGGTGCTCACACAGTCCGGCACGACCGGGCAACGATCGAGATGAAGCAACGTGGTATCGCCCTTCCGCACGGCGTTGCACACCGTTACGCCGTGGCCCTCCAAATATTGGCGAACGTCTTCGGCCGTGTGTTCAAACGCCTCGAACTTGTGATAGGACCGCGATGCGCGATGTTTGACGGACTTCGATGCATTCACGCTCCCCCTCAGCCGCGTTCGTACGGCGATTGCCTCCAGTGCTTCGCGCGACACAACCTTGATGGCGTCGGGCGCGCTGAGGAGTACGGCGCGGCGATGCGGCCGGTCTTCGATTCCTTCAACGCCGACCAGGTTTTCGCCCTTTCGAGCCATCGTCCCGGCAATTTTCGTGATGCGTGCCGCGTTGTAGACTGAGCGATCGATTTTGACGGCGTCATCGTCGAATCGGGCGGCAAGTGACGCGAGTACATCCTTCACGAGTCCGCCATCGTCGGTCGGCAGGTCGATGCGGTAGAGGAGGTGATGCCCGTTGCCGGACATCACACGGACCGGGTCAGCCCACCCCAGCTGACCGAGGAATCCACAAACGTCCTCGGCCTTGGCTGCGGCAAACGAGAGTTCTGCGTCCGTGGCGCTCACGTCGGCGGGACGAACCGGGTCGAGGTCAATGAGAATCCATCCGCGGCGCAGAATGTCGTTATCGCTCGTCGTCGTCGGGATGCCGTCGATGAGTCTGTTGTTGGCACGCGCCAACAACGCGGGCAGCACTGGGTTCAGGCTGATGTAAGTGGCGGGCGCGCGGCCGGAAGCATTCAGTTCCGCGATTGCTGCGGCGGCCTCGTCGATGTGGGCGTGCTGGAAGTACCCGCCGGTGGTCGAGCGGTAGGTCGAGCCAGGCCGGGATTGGCACTTCGGCGCACGGATTTCAAAGACGCAGTTGTCGGACACGAGGATTCGCAGGTATCGCGCGATGCGCTCAACGGGCGATTTTGGTGCGGGGTCACCGTGCATCGCGGGCCTCCCTTCCGACCAGGCGGTGAAGAGTGAGCGCGTCGATGCGAACCAATCGGCCGAGCCGAGCGGCGGGGAGTCTGCCTGCACCGATAAGCCGACGAATCGTCGAGGGTTGCACACGCAAAGCGGTTGCCGCTTCACGCACCGTCGCATAAGATCCTGCGGAGTTGGATGGTCTTGCCACGCGCCCCGCCGCCAGCGGGGTGTGGGCGTTTTTGGGCGGAGCAAGCGCCGGAGTCCGATTGGTCATTGGCGAGCCTCCTGGCCACGCGCTGACGCAATTCGGCGCAGTTCGTCGGCAATCCTCCGGACATCTGACTCAGAGAACACCCGAGCGTTGCCCGCCCGACCGACGGGTCGGATGCGGCGCGACTTGATGATGTAGTCGATCTGATGCGGTGTCGCCCCCGTGCGGCGTTGGATTTTGCCGATCGTCGGCATCGATGGCAGAAGCGTGGACATTGTGGCAGTCCCTGATCCGGACCGGTCTCCGGCACACGATGCCGGGTAATGGGTCCTCAGGAACTACCGCGTGACATTTGGCGTCACGGGCGTGACATTCGGCGTCACGACCAACCTATTCAGGTCTGCCAATCTACCAATGACGTAGGCCGGTAGACGAACGATCCATCGGAGGCGTCTGGAATGGCGTCCGTGAGGTGTGCGGCGATGCGAGGCATGTTTGCGTTCCGAATCTTGTCAATCACCCGCGAAATCGCTTTCCGAACGGTCTGTCGTGCCCGTTGAATGGGGGGCTGGTCGAGCCTCTGGGACCGACCACCCGGGCGTATATCGCGGTCTCGACGTTTCAGAAGCTTTCTAAGTTTCTCCTGTTCCGGATGCAGTTCATCCCTCGTCAGGCGCTCTGCCGCTGGCTCATCCCCGCGACCGTTGGCCGCTTCGATCTCGGTCTTTGTTTGAGCGATGTTCTCCCCGCACTCTCTAATCTCTTCCTCGAGATCGTCCCTCGCCTGGGCATCAAGGGTCTCGATGGACGTGCCTTCGGAAACACTTTCCTTCTCGAATTGCGGCAACTCGTCAGAAGACCGTATCGACCGGGAATCCCAGGGTTTTTGTGCGTCCTGCGGCTGGCGTGCTCTGTTGCCCATCAGGTCGATCGCAGACAGAGGACTGCCCCTGGCTCGAATTAACTGCCAGATGTAGTCAAGGCCGTCGTACTCCGATAGCAGGGTTTCCTCCGAGTCGAACTTAAGTCGCCACATTCCCCCTTCGAGGCGGAACACATACGTCCGTGGATCGGCTTCCTTGAACTCCCTAGTCGTTGGGTCGCGCTCATCCATGTGTTCTTTAGGCTTATGCTTCTTTTCCAACCGCGCCTGAATCTCCCGCTCCTCGCGGTCGAGTTGGACTCCAATGTGGTCCCACCCCGCGTCCGGCACCGGGTAAGGGATGGGGAACGCCTTAGCGTCGCGCAAGAGACCCTCACGCGCGGCTTTTACCAGATAGTCACGCAGATCGCCCGTGTAATTCTGCGCCGCGGGCGGGTCGTAGGACGTGAGCAGTTTTGCCTGAATCGCAGCCTTCAGTTCGTTCTCGGCGGGCGGCCGGCCGTTCGGTAACGAAAGAATGCCCATCATCCGGTGCGAGAGAACAGTGCAGGCGAGCCCGCGCAGAGCTGCGAGCATGCTTCCGCCGGTGTGGTCGAACGCTCGCGAGACAGGAGCGCCAGGGGCATACAACGCGTTCGCTTCGTCGATCGCGTGTCGATCAAGGAGTAGAGGCAGCGCTCGATGACATGTCCCGGCGATGCTTGCTGACAGGCGGTCGATCGACGCCCGACGGTCTATGTCGAGAACCCGAGCCTCCTCATCCGGTGGCAACCTCACCGGCCCGTCTGGTGGAAGTCTGATAACTTCCGTGTCGCGGACGACTTCAGCCCAATCTGCTTCTGACATTACTCCGTTACCTTGCTGCCGAGACACGGTCGTGGGGGCCATGATCCTGGCGAACGAACTCCACTCCGACGCCAGAATCGTCAAGTCGCCGAGGAACACCGATGCGGCGAGATACACCGGAGCGATGCGGTGCTGGTACTCCAAGAATGCCGCCCGTTCCCATGGTTCCAAGGCCATGATTGAGCGTATCCAGGCTGGACATGGCGGATAGGTGAATTACGTTTCACCGACCTACGCCATCGCTCGAAGCACGGCCAGCGCCTCAGAAACTTCACGCCCCTTAGCCTCGATCAAGTCGAGAATCTCCGCGGGCGTACGCGAATCCATTTCGGTCCTCTTGTTGGGGTTCACGGCCTTGAGGTCATAGACGGCATCCTCGATGCTCTGCGCGCGGTTGGCCGCATCGCGGGCCTCGCGTGTGAGGGCGGCGAGATGTTCTTCCGCACGGGTAATGGCTTTTTCATTTCGCGGCCTTGCTTTCTTGAGCGCGGCGAGTCGATCGCGTGCATCTTCCGCCTCGGCCTTCTTGTCTCTCTCCGTCTGGCGGAACGGCTGGGCATTGGCAGTGGCCGTGCGGCGTCTGGCTGTGAAATCGACGGTCCATGACTTCTCAGAGTCCGCCCGTTTGGGCAGCAATTCGAAGAACTCCTTGAAGTCCTCCACCGTCAGCGGCGTCTTCTTCCCCACCTTGCGGTCAGAGAGGTCGTAGTACCAGATTCTTTCCGTCGGCTTGCTGCGCGTGAAGAACAACAGGTTCGTCTTCACGCCCGCGCCCGCGGCGGTGAAGACCCCGCCCGGGAGGGACACGATGCACCACAGTTCGCACTCTTCGAGGAGTTTCTTCTTGGTCTTGGTGAATGCCTCTTCGTTGGTGCGGAAGAGCACGCCCTCGGGCATGACCAGCCCGCAGCGGCCGCCGGGTGCAAGCGCCCGGATGATGTGCTGGAGAAACAGCACCTCGGTCGCGCTGGTGGGGTAGTCGAAGCCCGTGATCGCGTTGGCGTTCTCCTTGCCGCCGAAGGGCGGGTTGGCGAGGATGACCTCGTACGCACTGGGCGCGCCCTTGTACAACCCGCCGTACACCTCGTTGCCCGTGAGCGCGTTGCCGTGCCAGATGTGCGGGTCGTCGATGCCGTGCAGGATCAGGTTCGCCAGCCCAATCGGGTAAATCAGGTTCTCCTTCTCTCGCCCGTAGAACGTCGAGTGCTTGACAATCTCCGTCGCGGCGGCGGGGCTCATCTTCTTCGGCACGCCCGAGCCATCTTTGATCTTCTCGTGCATGTAGTGCGCCGCCTGCGCGAGAAACCCGCCGGTTCCGCAGCACGGGTCATACACCCGCTCGCCGACCCTGGGGTTGATCACCTGCACCATCGTGCGGATCACCTCGCGCGGCGTGAAGAACTGGCCCGCATCGCTCCCCTTCTCGCCCATCTTCAGGAGCAGCCCCTCGTAGACCTGACTCAGGGCGAAGACGTGGGTGGGGTCGATGTCGTTCTGCGAAATCTCGTGGACCTTGTCGAGGACTTCGAGCAGGTTGGTTTCGGTGTCGATGCGGGTGCGCTCGACGCCCGAGAGAATCTCGGCGATAACCTTCTGGCGCGGCGTGGCGTCGGGCTTGTCGCGCATCTTCTTGAGGTGTGGGATGAGTTTGCCGTTGATGAACTCCAGGAGTCTGCCGGAACCCTCCTCGGTCAACTCGCGGCGCTTGTTGGTCTCCTTCTTGTCGGCCTTGGGCGGGATCGGCCGCGCCCAGTCGGTCCAGCGATACGGCTTGGCGATGCTCGGCGTGTACTCGTGCCCGAGGATGCGGGCCTCCTCGGCCTCGCGTTCCTCGGTCTCGTCGAGGATGCGGAGGAAGAGAATCCACGTCAGTTCGGGGACGTACTGCAGCGCGCTGGCGACGTTGCCGCGGCGCATCACGTCGCAGATGGAGTAGATCGCGGCATCGACGCTCTGCTGCGTGCCGAGTTTCTTGCCCGTCGCCTGCGCCGGTTTCGTCTTCTTGGCCATTCTCAGGACATTCTCCAGTTGACACTCGCTCGGCCCGATACCATAATCTGATGGCCTGCCCGTCCGAAGCCCCACGCTCCGCGTAGGGTACTCAGTAGGATTGGTGGGCCTTCTTTATTTTTGCCCCTTGGTGAGGGACTGGTCGTAGTCGTGGTCGCTGGGCACGAACGCCCAGTGGCTATAGGGCTTGGACCACGTCCCCTCCAGCCCGCCGCCTGTGGTGATGCCGATGTTGAAGTTCGGATGCAGCGTGCGAACACGTCCAAGGATGTGCTTGTAGAGCGTCTCTTTGGCGACGGTCCGTTTGCCTCGCCTCTTCTGGCCTGCCGGTATCGCCTTGTGCAGATCGTTGAGCCGGAAGGCCATCGACCCAAGCACGATGTCCAGGCACTGCAGCAGCGGATGCTCGTGCGAGCGTACTTCGGTGATGTTCTCGGGCGCGATCGAGAGCCTGGCCTTCTGAAAGGCCGTCGAGGCGTTCAGGCCCATGATGTACCCCTTGAATCGCGCCACCTGTTCGCCGGTGTCGGGGAACTGATCGAAGTACGCCCGCAGCCGCACGGGTCCCGCGTGCGCGGGCATGAACGTAAACCCGAAGGCGTGCTTGATGAACTGGTAGTAGAGAATGAAGAACGACTGCTCGACCTGCATCGGCGTCAGGCCCGTGGGCTTGCGCGCGTTCTGGCGGAACATGATCCGCACCTTCACACGCCCGGCGGCGACCTCGTCGAAGAACGCATCCATCAGCGCGATGTACTTGCCGAGGTAGTTGTCGGTGACCTTCTGCCACTTGACCTCGCCGAGCAGATTCTGAGCGGTCTTGACCGCGGCCAACCGTCGCGTCACAGTCTCGACCTGCGATGCACCCACCAAGGCCCCACCGTAGAAGTTCGAGAAGTACGCGCCTTCACCGACGGACTCGTCGCAGTAGAGCACATACTCCTTCTCGGTCAGCGGCATGGATGCGGGGGGCTTACTCATGCCCCTCCGTACCCCCGAACGCCTGTCGCAGGAGTGCGGCGGGGAGGGCTTCGATCGCGGCGAGTTCCTCGCGGCAGCGGGCGATCACCTCCTCGGCGGCGGCGAGCCGACGTCCAAGGTCGGCGGCGATGCGGCGCTGATCGGGGAGGGGGGGCAGTGTTACATCGAGTTCGCGCAGGAGTACGCCGTTGAGGTTTGGCTGATTGCCGCCACGGGCATCGGTCAAGGCGCGAAGGCGAGAGTAGTTCGCGCGAAACCAGTATTGAAGTAGGCCGCTGTCGAACACGTCGGGTCGAGGCAGGATGGCGAAACAGGCTTGGTTGGTCGTACCTTCGCGCATCAGGAGACCAGTGCGCCCGCGTGTCTTGCCCTGTCCGTACATGGCGACAAGTAGCGTGCCCGGCGGGAGAAGCGGCAGCGAGAAATCGCGGAGCGCTTCGGGCGACACCGTCTCTTCAGTGGTGCCGTGGGCGCACACCGGGCCGTCTTGAAGTTCGCCGGTCTTGACCCATGGGACACCACCGCCGAAGTAGGACTTGTGGCCGCGCGGCGGGGTCGCACCGCTACACGTCTCGGCAAGGTCGCGGATGGCGACCGTCTCCCACCCGCTGGCCTCCGGTCCCTCAAAGACTTCGCGGAGGTAGGCGGCGGGGAGGCATTCGGCGGCGGCGAGGCGCTGCGCGGCGGCGGCCCGGGCACGCTCCACCGCCCCCAGTTGCTCCGTCAGCCGCCCCGCGATCCGCTCCTGCTCCGCCAGCGGGGGGAGGGGGATTTCAAAGCCTTCGACTTGCGCCTTTGACACTTCCGCGAACGTCGCGCCGCTCCCGAGCGCCTTCAAGTCCGGTACGGCGCGGAGCAAGGCGTAGTACAAATACTCCGGCTTCAAGCCGTCGCGGGGCACCAGCGTCTTGCACCCTTGGTTGGTGCAGAGCGGGACAGCGGCGATGCCGAGGTGACCTATCGGGGCACGGGACGAAAGGACGACGGAACCGGGCGGGCAAAGAGTGAGGTTGTGCGAATCAAGCGCGTTGCGGCTGATCGTGCGCGCAGAGCCGCGAACGTGCATGTCTTCGAGTTTGCCAAGGTCCGTAGGCGTCACCCAGACAACATCTCCCTTCCAGTGAGAATCGTCGCCCGCCGCGGGGGTCGTGCCGTTCACCACTCGGCAACACTCGCCAAGCGCCACCATCGGCGGACCCGCGCGCGGCTCACCCTCCGCGTCCCTCGGCGCTTCTCCGCGTCCTCCGCGTTCGGCCTTCTCTTCTCGCGCAGCAACGCTCTTCATGCCGCGAAAATCCTTTCCTTAGTCTCGCGGATGAGCGCCCTGGCATCACCCGTCCCCGCCAGCGCGGCCGCCCCGCCCGCCGCCTGCACCTCGGGCGTCTGGAAGATGTAGGCGTTTTCGAGGTCATCCGTCCCGCCGTGCTTGAACTGGTCGGCCACGGCCAAGACCGCCGCGCGGGTCTTCTCGGGCAGGCGAGCAAGCCAGTCGTTCTGCTTGTAGCGGAAGTCCAGGGCGCGGTCGGCCTTGGTCTTGGGGTCCAGGCCGTAGCCGACGCCCGCGATGACATCGTAGAGGTCGTAGTCGGTCATGTCGTCGATGAGGCGGACCACCTGCGGCGGGTAGCCCGCGCTCACGAGGGCATCGAGCAGTTCCCGGCGGGTGGGCGGCTCGACCCAGCGGGCGCGGAAGTCGGCGAGCGTCGGGGCTTCCTTCACGAGGGCCGCGGCCATGCCGCGCTTGAAGTCTTCGAGCGTGACCATGCCCAGACGGCCATCGACCATGGTGCCGACGAAGCGGCCGAGGTCGTTGACGATTGGAGTGAAGCCCTCGACCCAGACGGTGGGCTCGGGGGGAGTCGGCGGCTCGGGGGGTTCGGGCGGCTCGGGACCGGGGCCGGGGGGCTTTGGCGGCGCTGGAGGCTCGCTGATGAACGCCTCGCCGAGCAAGCGCGTCGCCCCGGTGTAGTCGTAGATCGTGAAGACGAGTTTGCCGGTGGGCTCGTCGATCCGCGTGCCGCGCCCGAGCATCTGGTAGAAGGCGATCGGGCTGGCGACGTACTTGAAGAAGACGACATTGCGCACCGGCTTTACATCCACGCCGGTCGTGAGCAGTTCGACGGTGGTGGCGACGAAGTGCGTGCGGGCCGAGCCGCGGAAGTCGGGGATGAAGTCATTGCCGCCGACGCTGGCGGTGCACTTGAAGGCGTAGGGGTCGAAGCGTTCTTCGCCTTTGGCGGCGGTGTAGGCGGCGAAGAGGTTGTTCATCTCGGCGGCGACGAGGTCGGCGTGCCGGTCGGTTGCGCAGAAGATGATGGTCTTCTGACGCGGGCCGAGCGGCCTGCCGTCCGGGGCGCGATGGATGACGTTGGCGAGCATCTGCTCGAAGAGGTCGCGGCACATGGCCTTGACGCGGTCGGGGAGGATGATGCCCTTCTCGAAGGCTGTGGCGTCGTAGCGATCGGCGATCTGCTGCGGGGTGAGCGGCTGGCCGGTGTTGGCGTCGGTGGGGTTCTTCTGGACGATTTCGGCTAGGGTGATGCCGCGGGCATCGAGGTCCACAAGGGCGAGTTTGATGTCCATCGCGGCGAGGTAGCCGTCCTGCATCGCCTGGCCGATCTCGTACTCGTAGACGGGTGGGCCGAACCACGCGTAGTTGTCGGCGGTGATGGCGGCGTCGGCCTTGGCTTCGGCGGAATCCTCCGTGGTCGTGAGTTGGCGGGGCGTGGCGGTGAGGCCGATCTGCACCGCACTCGGGTTCATCGTGAGGATCTTGGACCACTTGCCCCAGGCGGAGCGGTGGCATTCGTCGATGATGATGTGCGAGAAGTGGTCGGGGGGGTAGTGCTCAGCGAGGAAGGACTCATTCCCGTCTTCGGTATCGACCCCGAGCGTCTGGTACGTGGCGACGTGGACGGCGGCGTTGCGGGCGTGATTGCGGCCGTCGGAGTCGCGGAACACCTCGCGGGCGGCGTCGCCGAAGTAGTTGGTCAGTTCGCCGAGGGCTTGGCGGCGCAGTTCGTCGCGGTCGCACAGGAACAACGCCCGCTTGAGTTGGCCCGCGTCGGCGATGCGGCGGAGCAGGTTGGCCGCGATGAAGGTCTTGCCCGCGCCGGTGGCGAGGGAGAGAAGGGCACGGGGCGGGCGGACCGCCGCGGTGTCCTTGGCGATCTTCTCGAACACGGCGCGGATGGCGGCGTCCTGGTAGTAGCGGCGGGCACCTTCGCCGCCCCTGTACGGCCGCAGCAACGGCGCGGCGGCGGGTGAGGCCAGCGAGAAGCCCATCGCGGCCTCGTAGCGGCTGCGAAGGTCTGTCGGGGATGGGAACTCCGCCATCGGGCGCGGATCGGTTGTGTGCCCGGTGGCCCGGTCGAACTCGACGAACATGTGGCCGTTGGTCGAGAAGACGAACGGCACGTTGAGCAGTGCTGACTTGGCGTAGCCCTTGGCCTGATCCAGTCCCTGCCCGGGCGCGAGCGTGTCCTTCTTGACCTCGATGACGGCAACGGCCACCGGCTGCATTTCGGCGGTTACGACAACGCGGAGCGTCAGGTCGGTGCGGCCCTTGGCCCGGCGCCGAGCCTTGCCCGCAATGATCTCGACGGCCCCGGTCGTCTCTTCCCGTTTGATGTGGTCTTCGGTCCACCCCCGCGCGTAGATCGCGGGGTTAACCAACTTGGCGTGGGTGTCGGCCTCGGACAAGGGCATGGTGGCCATTGTAACGGATTTTGAACGTCTCGCGGACTCGGACGGCCAGGACCCAGCCACACACTCTGCTTCCCGGCCCGCGAGCAACCCGCAATGAGGGGCACGGTTACCTCGGATGCTGTTCGCGTTTAATCCGCTGCGTCCGTGCCCAGTCGCGCCAGGCTTGGGTCTCGCCTCGGAGGGCGATGTCGTCGAGGTAGGCGGGTGTGCGGTCGTCGGGTTTGTTGCTGCGGAGTTGGAGGCTGGCGAGAGCCTGGATCGTTGGGAGGTGATCGGGATAGACCTCCAGCGCGGTGGCGTAGGTGGCGAGGGCTTCGTCGGTTCGTCCGGCGCGTTCGAGGACGAGGGCCAAGTTAAGTCGCGGGTCGGGATGGCCGGGCATGAGTTTACGAGCCCACTCGAACTCGCCGGCGGCTTCGTAGAGCATGCCGTTATTAAGATACACGACGCCGAGGTTGTTGTGCGCGGGGCCGAAGTAGAGGTCTGCGGTGAGGGCATCGCGAAGCAGTTGCTCAGCGCGGGCTGGGTCGGATGTAAGAATCGCGGCGGCTTCATGGTTGAGTCGCTGAGCTGTGTTCGTGTCGCGGAAGGCTTCGGAGATGGGGGCGTAGGGGCCGGTGCGCGGATGTGTGGCGCAGCCGGTGGCCATCATGCCGAGCATCATCATCGCGGCGAGACCTCTCATCTGGGACATCATCATGGCGACTCCGTGCGCGGCTCGATGGATTCCATGCGGATGACGACGTGAAGGGGCAGGTCCGCGCCGGGCTGAATCTCCGGGGCGCGACGGCCGAGCGTCTGCGGCGCGAGTTCGACGTGCGTGATGGTCCAGTCGTCGGCGTGCTGACGCCAGATGTCAAAAAGCGAGCCGAGTCGCGGCAGAGTCAGGCCTGTCAGTGTGATCACGGCGGTTCGTTTCAGCGGGTGACCCGACGCGGGACCGTCGGCATCAGGCGTGAGCGAGGCGAGCGTGGAGGCGGGGAGTCCGGCCGTGGCGATCGCGCTCGCGAGTCGCTGGGCGAGATCGGGTTGATGGGTTGGCCGTGAAGTCCAGCGCGGCGCTGCGATGCGAAGTTGTGCGATCTCGCCGGCGCAGGTTGTGATCTCCCTGGCGCGAGCGGCTTCAGCCCGGGCGGTTGAGGCGGCTGAGGATGCGGCGCGGCCGGAAGTAAGAATGGCCGCAGCGGAGGCTACGAACACGAGAAGCCACGCAATGGCAAGTCTTGAGTTCATGGTCGCTCTCGCTGAATGTGACGAGCGCGAAGCGAACGTGGATATCGTGTGTTGCATCCGGATGTGCAGACCGCCACGGAGTGGCGGGGTACGCAGGAATCCGTCGTGGGGTGGCGGAACATCCGCGAAGTGAAGGTCGCGGGCTTCATGTCGGCTCCTTTCGCGACTGGCGCAGGCGGATGACGATGCGCGTGACGTCGCCCGCGGCGTTCAAGCGCGGTTGGTCCATCGTCCAGCCGTCGGGCGGTGTGAACGCGGCGAGGAATCGCGCTGGGTCACCTTCGACCGCGACGGAGATCGACAGGTCATCGGCCGTGGCGGTGATGGTCTGCGGCGTCGAGGAGACCTCGGCGGGCCAGGTGGCGAGCAGCGCGGCGAGAGCGGGAGTCGCGTCGGTTGGATGGGTGATGGCGGCGGCGTTCTGAAGTGAATCCCGCACGGTCCGCATCTCGCGCAGGGCGAACGGTGAAGTGGGGTTCTCGAGTGTTGACTCCACGGCCGAGAAGATCGCGGCGCGGGCTTCGGACGAGAGGGCATTGAAGTGCGCTGCACGTCGTGCGAAGCCGATGGTGATGAGGCTGGCGCAGATGAGCACGGCTGTCGCGGCGAGCGCGTGCGATCTCAGCCGTGCGCGTCGCGCTTCGCGCGGCTCGAACTCGCCAATGAGGAGGTTTAAGGCCGAAGCGTTCGCCCCCACCGCGATGTCCGCGGGGATGCTCGATGGTGAGAGCGTGCTGATCGCCGCAGGGAGCGAAGCAAGTTCGTCACGCGCGGCGGCGCATACAAGGACTTGCGAAGCATCCAGCGGCATGCACACGGCGTGCAGACCCTCCATCGGCGCGGGAATCTGTTCCTCCGCCATCGGCAGCAGGCCCGGCGGCAGCGGACCGGCCGTGCGCAGGCCGGGGGCTTCGACCATGGCCCAGTAGAAGCGGTCGGGCGGCCACTGCAAGTCTGGTGTGGATGCCATGTCGGCCGATCCCGGTGACGACGCGGTCGTCTCGCCGATACGCTCGACGCGCACAGGCGGGACGCCTGGGCCACGGCTCAGAATGGACGCCTCGGCGTGTGTCACGATCGCCCCCCCTCGCGTCGGAGCGTCAGCGTCGTCAGGCCGTGGGTCGTGCGGATGCTGATGGCATGTTCCGTCACGCGCTCGATGGTTCGATCGGCGACGCGGTCGCCGGTGGCGACGATGTGGATGCGGTCTGTGTCCGGGTCGTACAGCACGGCGCGGTGAATGGCATCATCGCGCGTGATCGCCAGAAGTTCAAGCTTCAGCGGCGGCGGTGGAGGCGGCGGCCTTGGCGCGGGGGCCTGCGGCGGCGGCGCGGGAGGCGCAACCCACAGCGGAGCACGGAAGGCGTCGATGTTGAGCGCAATGCGGTCCTCGGCAGCTGACGTTGTCTGTGAGCCCGGGACGTCGGCGAGGTGGAACAGATCCCCGCCCGGCAATGGCATGAAGGCCCAGGCGGCGGAAAGAAGCATGGCCGCGATGGCGGCGGCGCGGATCGCGGGGCGCTCAAGGCGACGATGTGCATCGGTCGCGCCATGAGGCGGGCGGGACGCCCGCCCCACCGGATCGTGTTCCAGAGGTGGGCAGGACGTTTGTGCCATCGAACCCTCGTCTGAATGGGATGCGGGCGACTGTTCCAGCGTTGTGGGCACGTCAGTCGCCATCACGCCTCCTCCGTCCACTCGATGACGCGCGCGACTTCCTCGGCCGTGGTGACGCCCTCGCTCACGAGTCGGAGGCCAGCCTCGCGCAGGGTGGTCATGCCGCGTCGCCGGGCCTCATCGCGCAATCGTCCCGCGGACGTCCGTTCGCCGACCATGTCGCGCAGCCCCGCGTCGAGCATGAGAAGTTCAAAGACGCCCACGCGGCCTCGCCATCCCGTGCCGTGACAGTCCTCGCATCCCTGACCCGCACACTCACCATGCACCTTGCGAACCAGCCGCTGGGCCAGCACGACCGAGAGCGAGGACGACACCAGGAACGGCTCGACGCCCAGGTCGATCAGTCGCACCGGCGCGCCGACAGCGCTTTCGGTATGCAAGGTGGACAGCACGAGGTGGCCCGTGAGCGAAGCCTGCACGGCCATCCGGGCCGTCTCCTCATCGCGGATCTCCCCCACCATGATCACATCCGGATCCTGGCGAAGGATGTGGCGAAGGCCGGCCGCGAACGTGACGCGCTTCTTCTGGTCCACCTGCATCTGCGTGATCGCAAGGTCCGAGGAGAGGTCGTACTCCACCGGATCCTCGATCGTCATGATGTTGAGTTCGCAACCGCGAGCCTGCGCCCCGGCGGCCCTCGCGCTGATCCACGCGAGCGTGGCGTAGAGCGTCGTCGTCTTGCCGCTGCCGGTGGGACCGGTGGAGAGGGCGATGCCGCTGGCCATCGCGCACCGCGCTCGCCAGCGCGACTCGACATCCCCGGGTATGCCCAGCGCGGCGAATGATGAGAGATGCGGCGACCGCGAGGGATCGAGCAGGCGCACGACCACTCGTTCGCCAAACGTGCTGGGGATGGTGCTCACGCGAAGGTCCACGCGACGACCCGCGTGCAAGCCTTGTCCGATGGTGATCGCCGCACGGCCATCCTGCGGGGCGCGACGCTCGGCGAGATCCAACCTCGCCATCACCTTCACGCGGCTGACCACCGCCGAGGCGATGCTCGCGGGAAGTTCGCGCACCGTGTGCAGCGTCCCATCCAGCCGATACCGCACCAGCACGCGATCCCGCAGCGGCTGGATGTGGACATCGCTGGCGCTCCGTAGCAACGCCTCGAAGAAGAGCAGGTCCACGAGCCGCACGGCCGGGGCCTTGCCCTGCGTGTGCAGCACATCGCCATCGCGCATCGCCTTCGCGAGGTCGGCGTCGACATCGGCCGAGCCAACAATCACCACGGCCGGGAGGTCCGCGTCCCGCGAGTCCGATGATTCAGCGCGAGCGGAGTATGCGCGATCGATCGCGGCCGCGAGACCCTCGGCGTCTGCCTGTGTTGTACAAACAGGCCGGCCCAGACGCACGCCGACGTTGAACACGGCCGTGGCGGGCGTCGAGTCGGTGATGAGCAGATCTTCGCATCCATCGCGCGTGCCCGCGCTCAAGATAAGATGTCGGCGGGCGTAGTCGTGGGGGATCAGATTGAGGAAGTCGGTGCTCGGAGACGCGTTCGAATTGGAAGCCGCGGTCGCCTCAGGCGGCGCGGACCCGCAGTGATCGGCGGGATCGGACGTGGGCGCGGAGCCATCGGTGATGCTGATGCGCACGGGCGAGACGCCTGTGCCGCCGGTTGCAGCGGGAGCGAGGCCGTGTGCGCCGATCATCGGATGACCCTCGGCTCGGTCCTTGGCCATCCATCATCCACGCCCGCGCGAGCGACATCCCGCGTCGAGATGTACCTGAGGTCTTCGAAGTCGCGGTGTCGCATGACGTTCGCGCGAATGAACACGAAGAACCGCGACGAATCCGTTCCGTGGCTGCGGCTCTTGAACGCCTCGCCGAGGATGGGAATGCGCCCAAGCAGCGGCACTTGCGTGACCGACCGCGAACGCCGATCCAGATCGATGCCGCCGACGACCACGGTGTGGCCGTCGGGAATCGTCGCGATGCTCTGCACGCGGTTCTGCTGCCGTGGCGGGGGAAGCGTCGGGCTTGACGATGCGCCGACAAAGGAACTCAGCGACACCGAATACTCGATCACCAGGTGATCGCCCTCGGCGATGCGCGGGCGTATTGCAACCACGGTACCCGCATCCTGCGTGCCACCGAAGGACGTCGTCGAGACAGTGTTGGATGCGTTGACGCTGGCGAAGGGCTGCTGCACGACGGAGTCCAGGGATGCGCGCTCGTTGTTCCCCACGAGCAGTTTGGGCATGCTCACCGAGCGGCCGCTGCTGAGGTTCTCCAGTGCGCGAAGCACAATGGAGAAGTCGCCGGGGCTGAGCACGATGCCCGTCAGGCCCGTGGCCGAGGCCGGCACGCTCACTTCGCCATCCTCGCCGCGCGTGGCGAGTCCGAACAGCGACGCCAGCCGCATTCGCACGCTCCCGCTGACCTGCAACTGTTCGAGTTCCACGCCAAGGCTCAGCGTGTCGCTGTCACTGAGCGTGACCATGAGCACTTCGAGCATCACCTGCGGCTGGCGCACATCCAGCGATGGAAGCAGCGCCTCGATCTGCGCCAGCAGCCGCGCTTCGCCCGCGATGATCAGCGTGTTGGTCCCCTCGTCGGCGGTGATGATCAGCGGGGCATCCGCACCGTAAGACGGCCGCGCACGGGCGTCCGGGGCTACCCGATCCAGCCGCGATCGCGGAGCCGGACTTGTCCCCGGCGGCGATGGAGGAATGGTGGTCGAGGGCCGCAGCCGCGATTCGTCAACCGAGGAACCACCGCTTGCGCCATCACCCTCGGCGACATCGGAGGTCACATCCAGCATTCCGGCATTGATAAGTTGTTCGAGGATGTCGCGCACATCACGCACGCTGCGATTGCGGATGATGTAGGAACGCACGGGTTTGCGGGCGGCCGACGGCGCGGCGTCCAGCCGTTCGAGCAGCGCCCGAACGGTCTCGTGTGCCGCGGGCGTCGTCGTGAGAACGAGCGTGCCCGTGAAGTCGTCAATCACCAGCCGCCACCGATCATCGCCCGGATCGCGCGCCGATTCCTCGATCAGCCGCGCCACATCCCGCGCTGGGAAGTGCTGGGGCGCGTAGGTCAACGTCGTCACGCCCTCGCGCTTATCGAGTGCTGATATGAGACTACGCCACCATGACATCCGCCCCCGCGGTGCCACGATGAGTACTGCCCGCCCATCGGGGGCAGCCAGCACATCGCCCGCCATTTTCTCCCCTGCGGCCACCTCCCGCTTCGCCAGCACTTGCGTCACGAGCGCAGCCATCTGCATGCCCGACAGATGTTGCAACGGCATTTCCTCGACAATCGCCTGCGCATCCGCTGAATCGAGACGGTGCAACAAGTCCAGCGCCTGCTCGACCCGCGGCGTGATGTCCGCGATCAAGAGCATTCCATCCCCGATTACCGACACCGACCCGCTCGGCCGCGAGATGATCTTGCCAAGCGGATCGATGAGATCCTTCGATGGCCGATGCCGCACAGGTGCCAGCACGGCGCGGAAACCCGGTGGCGGCCCGACATTGGAAGGAAGAGTGAACGCGTCGGTCGCGGCCGGGCCTGCGGATGCGTCGCCAACGCGCGATTGGCGAGCGAGATCGGTGACAAGTGCGAAAGATGCAGCATCGCTCAACTTCACAATGCTATAAGACGGCCTCCCGGCGGTTTGGGCCTCCGGAATGTGCACCGGTACTCCGCCTATCGCGCGAGGCTTCCCTCCTTGAATTCCACGCACGACTCCTTCCCGCGCGTCCCGAGGCGCTGCGACATCGCCTTCGTCTTCCGCGTCTAGGTCGGCCCGCGCTGTCGGGCTTCCTCCTTCAATCCGCACCGTTGTGAGTCCTCTTTCGAACAGTACTCGATTCAAAAGCCACCATAACTTCTCATCTCCAACCCCACCTTCCATCCTCAGCGTTACCGTGCCCTTCAACGCCGCGGCGTCATACTGCACGTTCACACCCATTCGGACCGCCGCCACATCCACCAGCCGAGCCAGCTCCATCTGGCCCGACAACAGACTCTCGCCGGGTTGTGCGAACGCTACGGCGGGAAAGAGGATCCACAACACGGCGCAACATGATGTCAGCCGCGCGAAGCACAAGCCATGAGCGGGACTACCGTCGGACGTCATGCTCTGGACTCCTTGGATGCGGACCCGTAGTAGACCGATCGAGGGCGTGTGCCGAACGGCATCGATGGAGCGTCACTCGGCCATCATGTTGTTCCACAGGGTCCTGTACATTGTCCCTTTCGAGCGGAGCGCGCTTCTGGCTCGTTGGACTTCAAGAGTTTGAAACTCAGCCCAAACCCGGGTCGCCCAAGCACTCGGCTCCCGTTGCGTCATCAGCCGGTCCGCAGCCTCTCGCAATTCGTGCCACGCGTGGGCGGTTCTCGGCTCAATCAAGAGTTCCAGCGAAAAGCGTCGGTCAGCGCGACGATTGTTCATCACAGATTGAATCAGCTGGCCTTGGCCTTGAGTCGCCCGAGACATGACGGTGTCGAATTCATCGATAATCTCACCCAAGGCGTCCTGCGTTGAAGAGAGCGCGTTGGCGGCGATCGCCCAGTCGGCCAACTGCGTTGCGGAAGCCCTTCCGGATCGTACTAGACGAGCGAGGCGTCGTTCGTGGGCGGCTGCACCCACAATTGCTGAGTTTACGGCGTACAGATGGGTTCCGCGTTCCAGTACAAACTCCTTCGCCGCCTCGATCACGGCGCTCGCTTGCTCCTGGGACAAGTCGGCCAGTGCCAACACATCGGCATCGATCGCCAACGTCATAAGGGTGCGGTCCCGCGTGTCCGAGTTCGCGTCGATAGCGGTCGCGGTCGTCGTACACACTGCGAGGAGTCCGCACCAGCACAGGAATAGCCAGACAGTCACTGCGTTGTAATGCACATCGCACTCCTTCTGATTTGTTGGCTGACCAGATGGTCGAACGACAGTCAGAGTGTACTCGATTTCGACGACTCGGCAAGCGACCACCTCTCACAACGTCACACCTGCGCACGGTCGCGATTCACAGGTAGGGGTGATTCCCTAGGCCGAGTGGGCCGGCCACCCCTTCCAGGGGTAATCTCTACCCCCGATCCAGAGGGCGATGCTGTCTTTGCATGTGGCGTCCTGGAACGTGCGGCTCATTCCCTCATTGACGACTTTGCCGTTACCAAGGGCATTTTATACAACCTGGACCCTCTCGCGACGTTGAAAAGACGAGAGGAGGAATTGTCTTCAGAAGTTCTAAACACAACTACAGATCTCGTTCAGCCCCTTTTTTACCCACTTGACACACTGCTGATGACGTGGCATACTTGACAGCCCCAGTGTGGGTGAGTAGTCGAGTGTGCACAGGGAGTATCACATGAGCCGTGTTAGCCAGGCAGTATGCCGTTGGGTCGTGGCCATCGCTACGGTTCTGGGTGCGGAGTCGACGCAGGCTCAGCCTCTATATGCTTTACATTCTCCGTCACTCACCGACTACAGACCTCCTGCACCCACGACCGCACAAGACCTGGCCCCTCTCGCGCGCCAAAGGGGAGTGAATCTGGACGGGTCTCTTAGGGTGGGTGTCTGGATGGGCCTTGCGTTGGGTGTCGATGCGAGTGGAGAATCTTGGAACAATCGTCGCTTACTTCGCGGTCGGGTAGATCTCGTGACAGGCGGGGTTGCCGTCGCCGACGTTGATCTTGCCCTGCCCGCGTTCGTGCCGTGGGTGATCTCTCGTAGCTTCAACCAGCGTCAGTGGATCGATTCCAACGCTCATCACAGCAACGGCTTCCAGGGCTGGAATTGGTCTCAGGATTCGCAACCCGAGATCGTCTTCGTGCCGGATGGATCCAGCGCCGCCAACGACATGGTGTATTTGGTGTATGGCGCCGATGCATTCATCGAGTTCCGACGCACGGACTCTGAGAGCACGACCTTTCGCGCCGTCAACGGAGCGGCCGGAGCAATCACGTATACGGTGGTTTCCAGCGACCCGGACCCTTGGGTGTATTGTGATCAGAACGGAACGCTCCTCACGTTTTCGAGCCCCGTCGATACGGATATAGCGGCTGCGAAGCGTGGCCGCCTTTGGCGAATCCAGGTAAGCTCGCAGCACTCGGCGCATGTCGGCTCAACGTCGTCACTTGCTCAGGGTTTGGCGGACGGATACGACTCGGATGGTCGCATTCTCAAGGCGTTCGACAGCCGGGGCAGGCGGTTTCAGTATCAGTACACGTCATCGCCCATCGGCGGGGTGAAACGGCTTCAGGACGTCGAAGTATTCGGCCCGACCAACGAAGAGCTGGGATATATCGTCGCCTACGAGTACTACACGGATGGAGAGGAGGAACCCGATCGGGATCACGGAAGCGAGGGAGATCTCAAGCTCGTAACTGTCACAGCCCCTTTGACGGAGGATCCCGACAACCCCGGATCACCGATTGCTTCGCTGGTAGTCCGGACATACTACCGGTACTACAAGTCGCCTTCGGAATCTGAGGGGCTCATCAAGATGATCGTTGAGGCGGAGGGGGTGCGCAGGGCGGATTGGGAGGATGCTAACCCGCCTGCGCTCGACGGCAGCTTCATTGAACTGGACGATGAGGATCTTTATTCGTACGCGGCCTTCTTCGTAGAGTACGACGAGGACGGTCAAGTCGAGACCTGTTGGTTTGACGGCTCCAAGACTGGCGACGCAAACGACGGTGAGCACCGGGTCGAGTATTCTGTGAACGGAGGCGGTACGTGGACGGGCGGTTACGATGCGCAGTGGTTGGCCCGTACCGTCGTGACGCTACCTACAGCGGCCGCGTTGGGTGACCGAACACGCCTGATTCTGTATACAGATGAGGTCGGGCAGCCGCTGTCCCGCGTCATTGCTGCGGGCGATCCCGAAGAGACTGAGCCGGCACCGGACTTTTGGGTCACTCGGGTCGACCGGGACGCCGGCGGCCGAATCGTTCGCATCCACAGTCCAGCGAACTGCCTGGAGTATGAGTTCGCTACCAATTCGATAGAGTCGAACGAAGACGAAGGCCTGATCTGGATCACTGACCGAGTATCTGGAGGGGACCTCGCGGGCCTGCCCGCAGCAACGCGGCACTGTCGAGGTACCGACGCTACTTCGACGGGGTTCTATGACGCCCTCATGGACTACGCCGGATCGCCGTCGTATTCGCACGGCGGCTACAACGTCTACAGACCGCTGGTAAGCGAGATTCGGACATTTCCTGATGAGGTCTCGCCCCCTTACACGACGCCAGCGAATGTATATGAAGTTGACTACACATTTCACTCGGGGCCTGACAGCCAGTTGGCGATCGAGTTGATGACCATCACAGTGCCCGCCGTTGATACGGCTCACAACGGACAGGGCGTTGCCAACACTCGACTGCGGTACTACTCGCCGGAAGGGCGGTTGCAGTATACGCGCGATGAAGTAGGCGGAGTGCGGGCGTACGAGTATGACGACGACGGCCGTCTGTCTCTCTCCATTCGAGACGTTGATTCAGAGGACCTTGGCACGGAGCCCCCCGAGGAGTTTGAAACCACCGGCAGCCACTTCCACATGACGACGTCCTATTCGTACGATGGCCAGGGCCGGGTCGAGCGAGTCGTTCGGCCCGATGGACGGACAATGGGAATCTTCTACACACGCTTGAGCGATCAGCGGCTCGTCGTCGTCGGAGTACCGAGGATCGATGAAGTCGAGAGCGATTACCAGTATTGGGGTCCGGCGGGTTACGTCGTCGCCAATCACTCTGGCGGGGTTGAAGGTAGCGGAATCATTGGCATCTCCCAGCCGTACGTCCATACTGAAGTTCACCCTCTCGATTGGATAGACATCGACAGCGCTGATTTGATTGAAGCCGTGGGCGCTGACGGCGTCGTGCTGACGACACTGGGCCATCGAATCTACTCAAACTCAGGGCATCGACTGCTGGAATCGCGAAGGTACACGAAACTGGGCGCGCCAGAATTCGACGAATCGACGTTCGGCTACGACGCGTACCACCGCCTGACGAGAATGACAGATCCGACGCAGACGATTCATCGATACGTATATGACTCGCTCTCGCGGCCCGTGCAGCGATGGATCGGTACGGACGACACGGACTGGCCGTCGTTGAGTGCACCGAGCAACATGCGCAATCCACTGCAGTTCGAGTACGATCAGGACGGCGTCGGCAACGGATGGCTCACCAAGTTCACGCTCGACACACTGGTGCCCGAGCCGGGACAGAACCTGCGCACGACGACCTGGCAGTATGATTATCGCGGGTTGCCCATCGTAACGCGCGGTCCGGCCGCACCCTTCATCCTTGCTCAGTTCGACAACATGGGCCGGGGCATCGCCACTGCTCTCTACAGCGAATTGCCCGCTGCCGGAAGCTTTGATATCTACGACTCGGAGAACACCCCTCTGGAACTGATCGATGACCGCATCGCGCTCGCCACGCGAGACTACGACGAGCGGGATCGAATGTGGCGCAAAATGCAGTACCGCGTGGAGATGGCCACAGGCGAAACGACTGAGGGCGAGGAACTCCCAACAACCTACACGTACTGTCCGAAAGACTGCCTCAAGAAGGAGTCCGGCGAGTACACCGTTAAGTACTCTTACGATACCGCTGGTCGAAACACGGCTGCGTTCGTTCTGGTGCGCGATGCCGATGAAGGCGAGTTCACAAACGCGATGCAGGTCACGCAAGACGATGTCGTCCTTGAAGAATGGCGGCGCGTCTACGCTGAAGACAGCGACTTGCTGCGCATCGTCGCAAAAATCGATCGTGCGCACGAAGATTGCAACTCTCCGCGCTTCGGACCCCTCTATCTCAACAACGACAACGATTGGCTGACTTGGGATCCGGAGACAATCGGGCTCCCGGACCCTGATCCTGGTCATGGCTCGGATGAGGTGTATGGCCGTCTGTCGCTGCACATGATCTGGTACGACAAACTGGATCGAACGATCTCGATAGCAGATCTCGGTGCCGATCGCGGCTACCGAGGCGGCTACTACAGAGACTGGCTGGAAGGACCGTTCAATCGATCGGAGGAGCCGGAAGAACCGCGCATTTGGGAGTACTGCTTCGGCGTTACCGGCATGCCCGACTGCGAAGTTGATCCAAGCGGAACGCGTACGACCACCACTCGCGATGATGCGCTACAGATTATTCGGCAGGACATCGTTCGAGATGACCCGGTGTATCCGCCAAACTCCTGCGAGAAGGTGCGAACGATTGAAACCGAGTGGGATCGCGGCCGCCCAAGCCGCGTCACCATCTGGCCCAACGGGTGGAGTGCAGATCCGCCCGACCCGGAAGAGCAGTACGCCCCGCAGATCACGACATACGGCTACGGCGATCCGGGCACGGAGAGTTGGCCCTCACCGCCGCAGAATTTTGAGACCTATGTATACAACAACAACTGGCCGACGCGAATCGCGCTTCCCGGCGTGAATCCCAATCCCGCCCTCGAAGACATCATCTGGGTCTCGCGAAATGGCGCGGGTCAGCCGGTCAAGATCATTGATCAGGGCGGAAATGAGTTCGATTGGACCTATGGCCCATCCGGCCTTCCGGTAAGCATGGCGATCATTCCAAACTCAACCGACTACGACGATTACGTGCGCGGCATTGACTTCCAGTACGATCCTCTGCAGCGCCTCGAAGAGATTCGCCAGCTTCGGTCGGACAACCAGCAACTCGTTCCGTTCGATTCGACGAAGTTCGAGTTCGACGACTGGGGACCGATCAAATCCTTCAAGTTTTACCCCGACCTGCCGGACTTCCCGAACTGGAATCAGGGAATCGACTACGAACTGCTCAAACCGGAGGGGCTCAACACCCTTCGCCGGACGAAAGCCACGATTCCCGGCTTGGACATCTTGTTCGATTATCCGGGGCCCGCGTGCGCCGGCTTCAACTTCAACATGAACGACACGCTGTCGCGCGTCAGCACGATCAGCATTGAGCCGTCTGGCATATCGCCGGTTCCCATCACAGAGTACGGCTATCACGGCGTACTCAAGCCCGACCAGATGGAGAACCTGATTCCCGGAACCTACCGCGATCTGAAGAAGGACTGGCAGGATGACCCGATGTTGTTCCCCGGCGGCGTGCCGCGCGATGGGGATCCTTGGTATCCCGCGGTGAACCCGTTCGACGAGGTGGTCAACGACAGTTGGCGCAAGAGAATGCCATGCGGGGAGCCGCCGTGTGACCCTCCCATTCCAATTTACTACAGCGGGATCATCCGATTCGCGGGCGATGGTCGAGTGCAGTCCGTGCGCGATGGATTCTTCAGCGATCCATCGTCGGACCCCATCGGCTCGCCGGCGGGATTCGACTCCGAGCAGCGGATCGGGTGCTTGGGCGAGATCATTTGGGCGGGCCTGGGTGGGCTGTCGGAGGGCGTCACGGACTA
>CAZTPJ010000053.1:0-25486 GCA_964614515.1 uncultured Phycisphaeraceae bacterium
CGTAGGCATCATCGAGCGCGGGCGACTGCTCTTCTCCGGCTCCGTGCGCGAGGCCCTCAAACGCGCCCGCGTCGGCCATGTCGTTCACGTCGGCGTCGCCGAGCGAATGGGAGACGCCGCCGAAGTCCTCAAGAAAATGCGCGGCGTCATCAAGGTCGCCATCGTCGAGTCCGACGGCACGGCCAACAACGGCCACCACGATGGACAACTCATTCACGTCCACCTCGATGAAACGGCCGGCGCTTCCTATACCGATGTGCCCAACGTCCTGATCAACAGTGGCTTTCGAATCACGCGATTCAACGAAGAGGCCGTGAACCTCGAAACCGCGTTCATGCGACTGACCAAGGGCCTGGTGCAATAGGTGGTGGTGGGCTACAGCGTGCCCGTGCGCCCGCCATCAACGGGCAGATTGATGCCATTGATGTACGCCGCGGCCGGCGTCGCCAGAAACGCCGCCGCCGCCGCGATCTCCTCAGGCAAGCCCAGACGCCCCGCGGGGATCGATGCAATGGTCTCAGCGCGAATGTCATCCTGACCGCGCCCGGTTTTCACGGCCTTCGCGGAGAAGAGTTCGCCCAGACGCGCCGTGTCCGTGTATCCGGGCAACACGTTGTTCACCGTGATGCCAGACGACGCGAGTTCCAGCGACAGCGTCTTCGCCCAGTTCGCCACGGCCGCGCGGACCGCGTTTGACAAGCCCAGGTTCGGAATCGGCTGCTTGACGCTGGTTGACGCGATGTTGATGATGCGGCCGTAGTTCGCCGCCTTCATGCCGGGGACCAGAAGTTGCGCCAGCGTGTGCGGCGTGAGCAGCAGCGAGTCAAAGGCTTTGTTGAGTTGATCGAGGCTCGCGTCGAGCATCGCGCCCGCGGGCGGACCGCCCGTGTTGGTGATGAGAATGTGCCACGGCGCGCGAGGGTCGATGCGCGCTGTGATCGCGGCGCGAACCGCGCGAGGATCGGACAGATCCACCGCGATCGTGTCGTGATTGTGATTCTGCGGCCGGGGCAGCGCCGCGGCCACCTCCGCCAATCGCGACGCATCCCGCGCCACCAGCGTCACACTCGCGCCGAGCAGCGCAAGTTCATGGGCGCACGCTCGCCCGATGCCCTGCGTCGAGCCGCACACCAGCGCCCGCTTGCCCGAGAGAGACGTGTTCACAGGGGGAGGGTAGGCCATCGGCGGCGGCATCAGGTGGCCGACGAGGCATCGCCTGACTTGTTGCGGCGGATCGCCTCAAGTTCATTGAGTGAAGCGATGTCGCGCGGACGATTGATGTGGCGCTTGACGCGGATCAAGGCATCGATCGAGAGAACTCGCACGATACGACCGGCGAACGACATCGAATCCGCCTGAGGCAGCAGCGAGTCGTATTCACCGATCGGTTCAACCCATCCGAGCAGATCGAGCGGGCCAATTGACGTCATAAGCGTGAAGTTGCTTCCGGCCTGGAGCGTGCGAACATCCGCGATGAAGGGAAGGTTGGCATCAGCGCCGCGCAGCGACGGTTTGATTTCCGTCAGCGCCGCGGCCAGTCGAGCCAGATTCTCGGGTGTTCGTCGGTAGTTGATGTCGACGTCATACGTCGGTCGAAGCCCGCCATGAAGTACTTCGGCCATGCCGCCAATGATGACATACTCGACACCGTGTCGGTCGAGTACATCAACGACTGCCTCAAGGGGACTCTGGATGGGACTTGATTCCGACAAGGCTGTGCAATCGTAGGACCGACTGGCGGAGTCGCTCGGCCTTGCGGGCGCGTTCGAGCGGCGTCAGCCGAAGGTTCTCACGAATCAGGGAGAGATCGACGCCGTTGGCGTCATGATTCGGAAAGCCGCGGCCGGGTGGGTCTGGGGTTGACGGGGATTCGGGCTTGGGCATCGTTAGACTGTAGGGGTGTCCGCCACGGCACGGCCCTACCGTTCGCCGACGCCATGGCGAAGAAACGTCCAAAGAACGAAACGCCCACCATCGAGAACCGCCGCGCGCGGCACGACTATGCCATTCTCGACACGCTCGAAGTCGGCATCATGCTCCACGGCACCGAGGTCAAGAGCGTCAGAGCCGGCAAAGTTACGCTCGCCGAGGGCTACGTGCGGGTCAGTTCCGACGAGCCGGCCCTGTGGCTGCACAGCGTGAACATCGGCGAATACGCCCCGGCCGGGCAGCGCCAGCACGCGATGACGCGAACGCGCAAACTCCTCGCCCACAAGCGCGAGATTCTCAAACTCGCGCGGCAGGTCGAGCAGAAGGGCATGACGCTCGTTCCGTTGAAGATGTACTTCAAGGATGGCTGGGCGAAGGTGCTCGTGGGTGTGGCGCAAGGCAAGGCCGCGTACGACAAACGCCAGTCCATCAAAGAGCGCGATTCACAGCGTGACATCCGCCGTGCGATGTCGAAACGAATGTGATGTTCAAGAGCCGGTGGCACACGCAACTCTTTTGTGCCACACGGCTACAAAAAGAAAACCACGGAAGCCCGAACGACTTCCGTGGCCTGATGTTCAACAGGGTAGCGATGAATCAACCACCGCCGCCCGGGCCGGAGCGGACGATGTTCCCGCCCACCACGGCCGAGACCTCCTCATTGCCGAATCCATCGAGCGTCGAGATGCCCGTGTCAACGCCGAGCGTCACATAGCGTCGTCCTTCGACCATCGACGTCCGCGTGGCGCTGCTGGGCCAATACGGATAGCCGTTGATCTGCCGATGCATGTAGTCCGGGGCGTTGATGATGAGCGTGCCGCGCCAGTGACGGATGGACCCGCCCGTGCCGCCGCCTTCGAGCCACTGCTCAGGCTCGACGATCTCGAGAATCAGGTCGATGATCTCGTTGGCCCGCTGTTCCTGCGTGAGCCGTTCGCGCTGGTCATCCTCTTCATTCTGCTGGAAGGGACTTTGTCCACCGCCACCGCCGCTCTGCTGAAGCGCGGACTGCAGGTCGATCTCCGGCACTTCCGGATAGTCCGGCAGTTCCATGATCAGATCATTGATGTCATAGATCTGAATGCGGCGGAACTTGTTGAGTCGTTCCTTCGGCCCGGCCTGAAGTTCGCCGTGCTCGGTCAGTTGCCAGGTGTTGCCGGTGGGGTCGTCGGTCTCGGCCTTTTCGAGGATGCGTTCGATGAGCGTCAGCACGCTGACGTTGGTGACCTTCAGCGAGATGGTCTGCTCGCGATCAAGGCCGACCGGTTGGCGTTCATTCCGCCACAGCGGCTCAATCTCCGCGCCGGTGTACTGCCGGATGAACTCAAAGATGTTCTCAAGGCGCTCATCGTTGAACTCGACCGTGATCCGACGCGAGACGAGGATGAGCGTGTCGCGCTGGGGAACCTTCTTCGCGGCCACCGGGGCGCGAACGACGCGGGCGCCGCTCTGTGCGGCCGCCTCGGGCGCGGTCAGGCCGGCAATGGCGATGATCGCGCATGCGGAAAGGGTTGAAATCAGTGTGGACGTGCGTGTCATGGTCTGCTCCTTGGGCAGCGGCTGTGGCGTTTCAACGCGTCCCGGGCCTCATGGTGGAGGCCGTTTAAGGGTAGGCGCGTCGGCCCGGGAAACTGGTGGTGTTTGGCGTGTTTCCCGTCGGCGTTTGGCTCGCGAGCCGTGAGAGTTTGATGCGCGACTCGCGCTGAAGTTCCACGCCCGGCCTCATGGGTTATCCGGACAAACTCGAAGCGCGGTTCGGCAACCGCGTGGAAAACGCGCGGGGGCGCACAAAGGGCGCGTGTCCGGGCGCATCACACTTGATGGGGTGTCTTACGCAAGTGTGTGAATCGTGCGGCCGATGATTGGGGCGCATCGGAGGCCGCGCTTGCTCCCACGACGTTGGGGCTCAAAGTCGAGCGGGCGGTGGGTTCCCGGAGGCGCCTTCCGACGCGAATTTGGTGCGTTTTCTCAAAGCGGTTCTGACGGTTCCGTTCGACGGCATGGTGTCGTACGCGCGGAGTCGGCGATCGAGTGACTCGCACGTCGCGAGCACAAGACAGGAGGTTTCATGACGACGACAAACGTGAATGCAGCGCCCTTTAGCCCGGTCTTCAACCCGTATGGGTGGGCCGGCATCGGCGCGGCGGGTTGCGGCCCGCAGTTTCAGAGTGGGACGTTCGC
Source organism: uncultured Phycisphaeraceae bacterium (assembly GCA_964614515.1). Lineage (GTDB taxonomy): Bacteria > Planctomycetota > Phycisphaerae > Phycisphaerales > UBA1924 > CAZTPJ01. Next base: position 4,111 of record CAZTPJ010000053.1, read on the forward strand.
CCAACCGGGTGTGACGAACCAGGGTATTCCCACGGGCAACGTCGGCCAGCCAGCCAACAATGCATGGAACAACGCCGCCGGTGTCAATCCGGCCATTGCGCAGCAGGCTTTCGCCGCTCAGCAGGGATTCATCAATCCCGGTTTCGTGCCCTTTGGCACACCCTGGACCGGCATCGGCCAGATCAGTCCCTTCAGCACGGTCAATCCCTTCAACTCCGTGAGTCCGTTCACGGGCGTCACGCCGTGGAACACCGTCAACCCCTTCACGCCCGTGAACTCGTTCGGCGCGTTCAATCCGTGGACGGCGATCAACGCGCTGCACGGCGTCAATCCGCTTTCGACGGTGAATCCGTGGCAGGCGAGTCTGGTCAATCCGTGGCAGAATCCGTTTGTCGCCAGCGCTCTGGGCCTGACGACGATTCCCTCCGCTTTCGGCGGCATTCCGGGCACAATCGCGAACTCGCTGACTTCGCAGCCGTTCGCGAACACGTTCACCGGCTTCCCGACTGCATGGAACACGACAAGCCCGATCTTCGGTCGCGTCGCCGTTCCCAGCCAGTTCTCGCCGCAGGCTTCGTTCTTTGGCGGCACCGTTCCGTTCGGCTATCCGCAGGGCATCGCGCCGATCACCGGCACGACGCCGCACCTGTGGAACTCGTTTGGCACAAACCCGATGCTGAACTTCATCACGCCCGGCGCGACGCTCGGCCAACTCTTCAGCAATCCGGTGTCCTGCTTCCCCGGACTGAACACCCTCGCCACGAATCCCTTCAACCTCCTCAGCAATCCCTACACCGGCGTGACCAACTCCGTCTTCGGCCTGACGCAGCCGATCTCATCCTTCGGCGGCCTTCCGCTGAACACCACGTTCAATCCGTACGCCAACACCACCGGCTTTGTGTCGCCGACGTCGAGTGTGTACGGCCAGATTCCAGGCATCACGGCCGGCTGGGGGTTGGGGACGGGAAGCCCGGTGAACTACTCCACGGTCAATCCGTGGCTGGCTTCGGTGGGCGCATCGCCTGTGTTCGGCGTCGGCCCGTTCGGCACGCCGATCACCGGAGTCTCGTGCGATCCGGTTGGCTGTGTGACGCCCACGGGCGCCATGGGCCTGAGCCGCGAAGCGGCCTGAGCAAGCCTTCGTTGCCTCGGCATGTGTGTGCTGCCGGGTGTTGACTCACAGCGGGCGGTTCCAGGACGGGACCGCTCGCTTTGCTTTTTGTGGATGTGATCGAATCAGGCGGCGGGGCGGGAGATCGGGCCGGTGGTGGGGCCGAAGCGGCGATTGAAGGACTTGCGGGCGGCGCGACGGCGACGCTCTGAAGGCTTCTCGTAGAACTCCTTCCGCTTGATGTCCTTGGTCAGGCCTTCCTTTTCGCAGAGTTTCTTGAACCGGCGCATGAGCTGCTCCGGGTGTTCTCCGCCGCGTGCCTTGATACGGATCGCCATAGGCTGCCTGCCCTCGCCAATACTTTCCACAATGACCCACCGCCGATGGACGCCCATCGGCTGCGGGGGAAGTAAAGGGGGCCTGGACCATCGGGTCAAGGCGTCGTCAACGTGAATACAGATCCGATCTGCATCCGGTGGGGCAGGCGTCCCGCGAGTCTTGGATCTGGTGGGGCAGGCGTCCCGCGAGTCTTGGATCCGGTGGGGCAGGCGTCCCGCCTGCCTCCGCCCATCGCTGGACTTCCCAGACACTCCTCTGCGTTGGTTGCGCAGCATCCCTCACAGACCTGAACCTGCCCGGGGTTTGGGGCGATCCATGCTCACCGCCCGAAGACCTCTGCATGGCACGGACGATCCGAGATCGGCGGAAGGAATCTCTCCTCATCATGGCCGTTGGCCTTGTCGTCGCTACGGCGTTGGCCGGATGTCACGCGGAACCACGCCCCTACGGCAAGCGCGAGGTCTGGGCGACGTATTCGATGGGCACGCTCGCGACGGACTTTCCCGAAGAGGTTCGGGTTCCCGCGGTTCTCGCGGCCGGGCGCGATGCGCTTCATGCTCGCGGGTACTCGATCACCGGCGGAAGCGTGACGACCGATCGGGGGACCGTAAAGGCCAAGTCGCCCAAGGCCGGGCCGCTGGAATCGGTGGTTATCGGGGCGCGGCTGACCGAGTGGGGCACGCGGGCGTGGGTGGAGGTCCGGCCGTTGGGAGATGAGGCCGCCTCGTGGGCGATCATGGATGACATGCTGCGCCGTCTGGGGTATTGAGCGAGTTGGCTGAGCGTTCGGTTGCGAGTCGCCTGAGCGAGTGTGCTCATGCGTTGCGATCGTCAGAGTCTGACATCGCCTGATTGCTTCAAAGCGTGCGAGCGTCACAGGCGTCGAGGTCGCGACCTCGACGTGCGCATATTGATAGCGTGGACGTTCAAACTTGCCGATCTTGACCAATGTGGGAAGGAGAGAGCCATGAGGACGATCGGGAGTGTTGGGAAGGTGTTGCTGGCGGTGACGGTCCTGTGCGGAACGGCGATGGGTCAACAGATCCCGCCGATCGAGTCCGGACCGCGACTCGTTGACGTCACGGTGGTGGACGGTGAGATCGAGATGCGCGCGACGGCCACGGGTGAACCGCTGCTGATGCGCCGCGGCATGACGCTCTTCGACGGGCGTCACATCACCTACGGCGTGCGCCCCACGACGCAGGTGCAGATTCAGCCCACGGGCTTTGACATCATCTACCGCTTCCACAACAACGCGGGCGAAGCGCGACCGATGGCCGACATGCGCCTTGGCGTCATCACGCTCGGGCCGGAGATCACGACCCAGGACATGCGCTACGGCGCTGAGGACAAGCAACTCAGCCAATCGGAGCAGGCGTCTCGGTCATACACCTACCCCATGAACATGTACTCGCCGGTCACGGTTCTGCGCAACGATCGCTGGGCCGTGGGCGTGAGTTTCCACTATCCGATCATGGAGTACAAGCACGAGGTGTTTGTGTCGCTCAAGAGCCCCAGCGGACGTCTGGCTGAAGGCGAAGGCGGGCGCGGCTGGGAAGTCTTGCATCGCACCTCCAACCCCGCGCGCGATCCGGATCAACTGGCCAACCCCTCGTCGGTTCCGCCCGGTGAGACCCGGACCTATGTCATCTCCGTTCGCGTCACGCAGAATGCCAACGAATGGATGCGAACGTTGACGCCCTATCGCGAATACTTCCACTCCCTGTACGGGGGCGTGCAATACGAACGCGACACGACGCCGATCTGCGCTGTCGCGCTCGCCGCGGGCAGTGAGACGTCAACGACGAATCCGTATGGCTTCCGACGGCAGGAAATGAGGCCGGACCTCTACGGCTGGACGGCGTGGGTGGATGATCTCAAGGCTCGCAACTGGCCCGCGGTCATGCTCTGGCTGCCGTCAGGCGCCTACCACCGAAACCAGCACATGAACTTCCCGTTCCAGATCACCACGAACTGGCTGTCCACGCCGCAGTTCGCCACGGCCACACACCCACAGGATGGCCTGCCCGCGTATGTCGCAACGGGCAAGGAACTCGGTCTGTGGTGGGGTCGGTCGCTCCAGGTTTCCCGCATGTGGGAGCCTTCGTCCGCGGAGCAACTTGATCCGTCAAATCCGGAACACGTCGCGCTCGCGTTCGCCGAACTTGATCTGGCCGTGCAAGCCGGCGTGACCATGATCGGCCTTGATACCTTCGGCCATCGCCAGGTTCCGCTGTGGAAGAGTTTCTACTGGATGAAGCGGATGCAGGAGCGAGCGCCGAATGTGAAGTTCATCACCGAGCCGATTTCATGCGATGTGATGCACACGATCGCGCCGACGTTCTATCGCGGCACGCTGCGAGCGCAGCACACGCCGCAGACCGTTGAAGATCTCATGGTCGTCACCAGCCCGCATTACATGGCCGACTTCCTGCTCCCTGGCCACGAGATCTGCGCCAGTTTCAGTTACTCCGGCCACCGCCAGCACTTCGGCATCTATCCCAACGACGCGATGGTGCAGCGCGACGCTGAGTTGATCGCGTCGATGGGCTATCGCCCGATCATGGGCGTCGAGCAGCAGCAACTTCGTCCGATTCACGCGGCCGAGACGTGGAACGAGACGGTGCCCGCGGACATCCGCTGGCAGCCCGATCGTGGCGGTCAGGGCGGCAATCCGGGCCAAGGCTCGAATCCCGGTCAGGGTGGCCAAGGCTCGCAAGGCGGCTCGGGCAACGGTTCGAACGGTGGTCAGGGGACTGGCACCGGTGGGCAGAACCCGCCCGGCGGCTCGGTCCCCAGCCGACTCTTCTCCCGACAGGAACTCCGCGAAGCGATCCTTCGGGCGCAGGGTCGAGGCGGCGCTCAGTAACGCGCATTGACGGATGACGGGCGAGGGAGCGCGGGTCACACCGCGCTCCTGTCGCGCGCGATACGCTTGGACCATGAGTACCGAGCGACGACGCCTGCCGACGGACACCAACGATGGCCTGTTGCTGGTCATCAGCGGCCCATCGGGCGTGGGCAAGACCACCATCACCCGCGCGGTCGAGCGATCCATCCCCGGCAGCGTCTTTTCCGTCTCATGCACCACGCGCCCGAAGACCGACGCCGATGTCGAAGGTGTGGACTATCACTTCATCACCGATGATGCGTTCGAACGCATGCGCCGCGAAGGTGCGTTTCTCGAAACGGCCGAAGTCTTCGGCAAAAAGTACGGCACGCCCCGTGCCTGGGTTGAAGAGCAACTCGCCCGCGGACGCCTTGTGATCCTCGAGATCGACGTGCGCGGCGCCACGCAGGTTCATGCCCACATGCCCGACATGTTCGCCATGTTCATCCTGCCGCCAAACGAGGAGACGCTCCTGTCGCGCCTTCGAGGGCGACGGCGGGAACCCGAAGACGTCATCCAGCGCCGATTCGCCGAAGCCAAACGCGAAATCGCCGAAGCGAGATCCAGCGGCGTCTATGACGCGTTCATCGTCAACGATGACCTGCAACGGGCCATCGCGCAGGCGGTACACGTGGTGTCCCGGGAACGATCGCGGCGCGGGGCCGTGGACTCGTGACCGTGCGCTGGAGGTGCGCCTCCGCGGGGATGCAACGCGGCGAGAACGCCGCCATGCGGGAGAATGAACCATGAATTGGCGAACGATCGGCGCGCTGTGCTACGTGTGTGTCGCGAGCGTGTTTGGGAGCGTTGGGGTGGCGATGCCCTTCGCCACCGCGGATGATGGCATTGTCATCCGCGAAGGACTCGGTCAGCGGCTTGATGACTATCTGTCGCGCCTCGAAGCATTCGGCTTTCACGGCGCGGTGTTGGTCGAGGTCAAGGGCGAGGTTGTGCTCGCCCGCGGCTATGGCATCGCGGATCGCTCGCGCGAATCCCCCATCACCACCGACACGGTCTTTGACATCGGATCACTCGGCAAGCAGTTCGTCGCGGCCGGGGCCTTGCTCCTCGAATCGCGCGGAAAACTTCGCGTGACGGACACCGTGGCCATGCACATCCCCGATGCGCCCGAGGACAAACGCGATCTCACGGTGCACCAACTCATGACGCACACGGCCGGACTGCCGTACATCCCCACGCGCGATGATCCCTTCGAAGAGCCGCTGACCGGCGAACCCGGCGGCGCATGGGTGTACTCCAACTCCGGGTATGCGGTGCTGGGCCGTGTGCTTGACACGGCCGCGGGCGAGCCGCTTGAGGACTTCATCACGCGTGAGATCTTTGATCGTCTTGAGATGACCAACACGAAGTTCAAGCGCGACCTTCGCGAGTCGACCGCAACGATGGCGCGGGCGTACACCGACGACACGGATCAGGGCACGGCGTTTGACATGCCCATGCCGGCGCGCCTGCGCGGCGCGGGGGGCGTCGTGTCCACGCTCGGCGACTTGATGAAGTGGGAACACGCGATTCGCGAGCATCGCCTGCTCGAAGCGCCCGCGATCGATCGAACCTTCACCGAGTACGCCAGAAACGCCTCGGGCACCGTCGGCTACGGCTACGGCTGGATGATCCGCACCACGATTCGCGGCACGAAACTCGTCCATCACGGCGGGAACTACGGCGGATTCAACTGCGACTATCGCCGATACGTCGATGAAGGCGTGACCATCCTGTGTCTGTCGAATCACTTCGTCAGCGGACGTTCGATGCGCGACGCTGCGCTCGACAGTCTGAGCACGATGGTCAACGGCGGTGAGATCCCGCTTCCGCCAAAGATGGTCGCGCGCGGACAGACGCACGGCGACACGCCTCTCGATGGAGTCTATGAACTTCCAGGGGGGGGCGAAATCGCAATCAAGGACTACGGGGAACGACTACTCTTGACCGCCGACGGCCCGGCGGCGATGTCGGCCGTGTTCATGCCTGATGCGAATGACGAGGAACGGGCATTCGCGGCCCATGCATGCGAACAGACAGCGCGGACCATCACGGGTCTGATGCAGCGTGACACTGAACCCCTGCGCGAGAACATCTCTCCATCGCTGCCGTTTGGGCCCACGGTCGAGATGATCGGCGGGCAATATGCCGCGCTGATCGAACGCCACGGCGATCTTCAAAACTGTGAAGCCATCGGTGCTGCGCTGACCTCGGGCGCGGGCGGCTACGTCCTCGCCCGCGCGACCTTTGAGCACGGCGAGCAACTTCTCCGCCTGACATGGAGCAATCGACGCATCATTCACTTCGCCCAGGTGGATGCGGGTCCATCGCGTGAGTTCGCGGCCGTGGAAGACGGCGGATTCGCCGCCTATGACATCTTCACGCGGCGCGAGGTTCTGGCGCGCGTCGAGCGTGACCGGGAAGGACGGTTGACACTGACGCTCTCGGCGGGTGATGTGAAGGTCGTGGCCAGGCCGCGGGCGTGAGGTAATGGGAGGAACGTTGCGTGCAGGAAGGCATCGAGTCGGAAATTGTGGAGCATGGACCGGCTGCTGCGGGAGACTGGAGCGATCAGGGGCTTCGCGCGTGGCATGGAGAGATCGACGTGCAGGCGTCGCCCGAGCGCGTCTGGGATGCGCTGGTGACGACGCCGCTGCTCGTGGACATCGTCGGCAAGGCCGATGAAGTCGTGTGGGATGGTTCGCACGTTCACACGCCCGGCTCGGGCGAAGGCGCCAGCGTGCGGTTTGAACTGCGAGAACGCTTCGGCGGCGCGTTTGAAGGCACATGCATCGAGTTCGACAGGCCGCGACGAATCGGGCTTGTCTTCATGCGCGTCGGGGCTGTCGCCAGAGCGAAGCGCCCCGGCCGTAGGATGCGCAAGGCCGAGCGAGAGATCGAACCGCCTGCGAACGATTCGCCGCAGTCCATGATGGTGATCGGGTACACGATCGAGCCGCGACGTGGAGGCGCGACGACGCGCGTCGCGCTGAAACTCTGGACGCCCGATGAACGCCTGGTCTTCAAGGACGATCCGATCATGTCAATCCTCATGTCGCTCATCGGCCCGCGACTGTATCAGCGCCAGATTGACAAGCACCTGCGCCGGGTTCGTGCGGCCGTGAGCGGCTGATCATGTGGATTGCCGTTGAGGCTTGCTATAGTCGTCGGCTCACGGCCCCCCGATGTCCAGGCGGCCGAGCGATTGCGGGAGTTCAAATGACACGCACAGCGGTCGTCATGGCGTTGGTGATGGCTGGGTCCACGGCGATGGCTCAGGAGAACCCGTCGCCTCAGACTCAGCCCGAACAAACTCAGCCGAATCAAACTCAGCCCGAACAGGCCGAGCCGGACCAGACGCAGGAAGCATCCGACGCCGCGCCCAAGTTCGGGCTTGAAGCGACGACGTTTACGTTCACCCTGGGCGCCAGCGGTTCGTTCGACGGCAACTTCGATGATGCGCCGGGGAGCGTGACCGTGTTCCGGCAGTCGGCCGCGCTCACCGCCACCATCCCGGCCCAGGCGCGAACGCGCATCGATGTCACGTTTGACACGGAGCACGCGGGGTTCGACTTCGACGATGCGGCCGGCTTCGTGCCCGGCGCGGACGCACCCTTTGAGGACCTGTGGCGACATCGCCTGTCGATTCGCGCAGCGCATGTGAAGGATCAAACGTGGACGTTCCTCGGCGGGGGTTCGGTGACGTCGGCGGGCGAGTCCGGCGCGGACTTCGGCGACACGATCACCGGGCGCGTGTTCGCGGGCTTTCTGTATCGCGTCTCGCCCAACTTTCAACTCGGGCTGGGGGGGGGGCTTGTGACGCGCCTGGAGGACAACGCGACCCTCCTGCCTCTGCCGCTGATTCAACTCTCCTATGCGATCGACGACAAGACCACGCTGACGATCAACACCTTCGAGGACATCAACCTCACGCACCAGATATCAGAGCAGTTCGCCGTGATCCTCAGCGCGTCCTATCACTTCGACGAATATCGCCTCGCCGATGACGGCCCGGTTCCCGAAGGCGTATTCAGCCACTGGCGCGTGCCCATCGGACTCACCGGGCGATGGACGCCCTCCACCGATGTGATGGTCAGCCTCACGGCCGGGGTGGACGTGTATCAGAACTACCGAATCGAAGATTCATCCGGCAATCAAGTGGCGGACTCGCGAGTCGATCCAGCGCTGTTCATCGCGGCCGCGCTGCGGCTTCGCTTTTAGCGCGAGGCGTTGGCGGTGGTGGACTCCGGCGCGGGTGCCGACTCCGGTACGGGGCGCAGATGCCACTCGATGCGACGAGCCGACGCAGGCGGCGCGGGAACCTGCTGGTCCAGACTGCCGGAGTTCTTGGTCGCGGGGATCTCGCCCCAGTGCAGTTCATCCGGCATCAGCGCGTCATCGTTTTTGCCCGCCCGGAATCGCATCACAAGTTTTCGCCCCACGGGCAGTTCATGCGTCCAGAAGACCTCGCCGGTTCGCGTATCCACCACGGTGATGGTCTTAGGCTCCCACTCACGGCTGACATAGACATGCTTGTCCTGCGAGTAGTACGAACCACCTTCATAGTGGCCCGGCACGGCGCATCCCGAAATCGCGGCGAGGGTGGCACCAAGCAGGGCGGCGCGTCCGAGAAGTGCGTTGGGCAATCTGAGGGTCATGCGCTAATCTCCGAATCGTGTGGTCCTAGTACACCCCGGGGCCTGGGCCGGTTCGCCCAACGCCGGGTGGGAGTGTATCGGCCTGATGGGGCGAGGATGTGACCGGGTACACTGGGGGCGTGAACGAACAGCTCCACACGTCGTCGCGTTCCGGCCAGGATTGGCGGATTGGCCACGGGTTTGACCTGCATCGGCTGGACCCGCTTGTGCCAGATGGCCAGGGCAAGCCCTTGATTCTGGCCGGTGTGAAGTTGGCCCATCCGCGCGGGCCGGTTGGGCACTCGGACGGCGATGCGCTCTATCACGCCGTGACTGATGCGGTGCTCGGGGCGCTCGCGTTGCCGGACATCGGGGAGTTGTTTCCGGACACCGACGCGCGTCACGCGGGGCGGGACTCGGCGGAATTTCTGGCCGAGGCCGTGCGGCGGGCGAATGTCGCGGGTTGGGTGGTCGTCAATCTCGATGCGACGGTGGTGATGGAGCGCCCGAAGATCTCGCCGCACAAGCAGCGCATGCGAGACAACCTGGCGCTGCTGCTGGGTGTGCATGTGGATCGCGTGAACGTCAAAGGCAAGACGCACGAAGGCGTGGATGCGGTTGGGCGAGGCGAGGCCGTGGAAGTGCACGTCGTCGTGCTGCTGGGGCGTGCGTGAGGGACCGGCGCGTGCGGGAGGGAGTACGCAGAGTTCGCTGAGGGCTCGCAGAGTGCGCAGAGCGGTTCAGCGGGATGTGAGCGTCGTCCTGGTTGGCGATGTGGGATAGTCGGTGGCTCTTTCAACTTTGAGTGGCTGATTGTGGGTGTCACTCCAGGCGGATTGATCGCGCGCCGAATCGCCCTCATGCAATTGAGCACGAACCGCTAATGAATGTGGCGTTCATCATCGTGACAACACCCTCGAGCCTCTGCGCCCTCTGCGAGCCCTCAGCGATCTCTGCGTACTCTTCGCATTGATCGAGGTGTGGGCCATCACTCACCGTCGATGCCTTTGATGAGCGTTCGCCGTCGCGCGGCGTAGGCGCTCAGTCTGCTCGCGGCGAAGCGGGGCATGGCCATCGCCAGCGCGAACGTCAGGCGAGTGGGCGTGCTCGTCCACACTTCGGGGCACGGGCGTCGCAGACACTTGACGATCGCGCGAGCGACATCGTCCGCCGTCTGCGCCTTGGCCAGCGGCGTGGTGCGCGGCACGGGCGGAAGGTTGCTCACGGCCGCGGACACGTCGCTGAACTCCGTCAAGGTGCGAACGGGATACACAACCGAAACGTCGATGCCCCTGGGCTTGAGTTCGCTGTGCATGGCCTGGCCGATGAGCCACTGCGCGCCCTTGGTGGCGCAGTACGCGCCGATGTACGGCACGCCGAGTTTGCCGATGCAACTGGCGCAGATGAGAATGTGTCCCGCGCGGGCTTTGAGCATGTGCGGAATCGCCGGGCGGATCGTGTTGAGCGTGCCGAAATAGTTGGTCTCAAAGATCGCCCGCATCTCCGCATCCGAAACGAGATGGATCGGCCGTTCAAGGCCATAGCCCGCGTTGGCGAATACGGCGTGAATCGAGCCGAATGTGTCGATGGCGGCGGCGATGAGGTTGTCGCAATCGGCCTGCGAGGTGACATCACACGCGACGGCGATGGCCTTGCCGCCCGCGGCCTCGATCTCGGCGCGCACCGCGTCGAGTTTGTCCATGCGTCGTGCGGCCAGGATCACGGGCATTCCCGCCCTCGCGCACGCGATGGCCGTGGCACGCCCGATGCCGCTCGAGGCACCGGTGATGGCGATGGGTTTGGTGTGGAGGTTGGTCATGGCGGCTGAATCGAGGGGGTCATCGTATCACAGGCGATCGGGTTGACTGAAAAGCAGGCATGAGCCACGCGGCATGAGGCATCAGGCTCGCTTGAGCAGGGCGCGAAGCTCCTCCGCACGCGTCATCGCCGCGACGGCAACGTACACCACGCCCCCAACCGCCGTCGCCGCAACCAAGCGCGCCGCACGGCTCGACCAGGCCTCCGATGTCGGCCACAGTATCAGCACGAGCATGACGCACACGGCCATGGCGATGGCCAACGCGGCCGTGCGGACCATCGCCCGGGTCGTCGAACGGTCAAAGAGCGTGACGCCGAGCGTTCGCTGGGCGAGGATCGCGAGGATGGCGCATTGAGCGGTCGCGGCCAGGCTTGTCGCCCACGCCAGGCCCGCCTCGCGCAGTGGGCCGATCAGGCCAAGACCAAGCAGCGCGTTGCACGCGACCATCACCAGCGAGATGCGCATCGGCGTGGACGTGTCGCCCCGCGCATAGAACGCGCGGGTGAAGACGTGATTGAGCGAGTACGCCCACACGGCCGGGGCGTAGCCCAGCAGCACCGCCGCGGATCTCGCTGCGCCTTCATCGCTGAAACCCATCGTGCTGCCCGCGAACAAGACCCACGAAAGATCATCGCGCACCAGAATCAGTCCGAGCGTCGCCGGCAGGCCGATGAACAGCGACAGTCGAAGGCCCCGCCGCAGCGTGTCGGCAAATCGCGCGGGATCATCGGCATGTCGCGAGAGTAGCGGAAACGCGGCCGTGGCCACGGCGATGCCAAACACCCCGAGCGGAAACTGATAGAGCCGTTGTGTCGCGGCGAGAATGATGTTCGAGGCGTCATCGAGCGAATGCGGGACGAATCCGAGCACCGCGCCTCCGAACCAGATCGGCCACATCGCGATCAGGACATCGAGGAGTGAACTCAGTTGCAGCGCGCCCAGGCCGATGACGACCGGGATGAATCGCGAGAGCATTCGCCGTGTCCGCTGTCCCGAGCCGGCGATGGCGCGTGTGAACCGCGTGTGCTTCCGCAAGAGCCACGCGAACCAGATGCACTGCGTGAGGCCGGAGAACACAGTCGCGACGCCAAGGGTATACGCGGCCGGCGGATCACCCGCACGCCCGTTGAGCAAGTACCATGCGCCGGCGACGATGATGAACGCGTTGAGGACGATCGGCCCGGCCGCGCCGGGCGCGAATCGCCCATGCACCTGAAGCATCCCCGCGAGAATCGCCGCCAGACACACCAAAGGCATGAACGGCAGCATCACCATCACCAGACGCAGCGACAACGCCCGATCCGGCGGCTGATCGGTGGTGAGGAGGATGATCGCCAGCACGGCCTCGATGATGATCGTCAGCGCTGTGGTGGTCAGGCCAAGCAGCAGCAGCGTGAGCGAAGCGAATCGGCGGGCTTCGCGCGGGTCGGCTTTATTGGCGCTGGTGTATTCAGGGATGAACGCGGCCGAGAGCGCCCCTTCGCCAAAGAGCCTGCGAAACATGTTGGGTATGGCGAAGCCCGCGAGAAAGGCCGAGCCCAGGGCCGTGTCGCCAAAGAGCCGCACGAGCATCACATCGCGAATCATGCCGGCGAAGCGTGAGACGAGGGTGATGATGGAAAAGGTGCGTGTGGCGCCGGCGAGGCCGTCGTCCGTCGATGTGGACGTTGACGGCGCGGCTGTGTTGTCAGAGGGCTGGTCGGTGGCGTCATCCGTGCGCACGGGCAGAGGCTAGCGGGTGCGCCCGTGCGGAGTCAAGAAGAGTCGATCGCGCGAGCGATCGAAACTCCGCCTTCACGGCGTATGTCCCCGGCGCTCCATCGCATCCAAGATGTCGTCGGTTTTCGATCGCATGCGCGATCCGCTCATGTGGGAAGAGCGCGAACATACGGATTGGCGCGTTTTTCCTGGCCGATGGTCGATGGCGGGCCGTGGCCGGGGAGGATGCGCGTGTCATCGGGCAGCGTGTAGAGGCGCGAGCGGATGGCGTGGGCGAGCGTGTCAAAGTCGCTGCCGGGAAAGTCGGTGCGTCCGATCGACCCGGCGAAGAGCGCATCGCCGACGAACGCGGTCGCAGAGGGCTTGTTGTACAGCGTGATGCCCCCGGGCGAGTGGCCGGGGGTGTGCAGAATGGTCCAGTGTGTGCCCGCGAGGTCGAGCGATTCGTGGTCCATGAGGAGGCGGTCAGGCGTGGGACCGGTGGTGGGGAGACCCGACATCGCGCTCAGGTTGAGCATCGGGTCGGTGAGCCAGTCGCGCTCGGCCTCGTGAATCCAGACGGGGATTCGCGGGAACCGACGGCGAAGATCATGCAGGCCGGCGATGTGATCGACGTGGGCGTGTGTGAGGATGACGGCCTGCGGCGTGATGGTTCGCTCATCAAGCCAGTCGGCCATGATCGTCGCGTCAAAACTGGCGTCAATGATCCACGCCTTGTCGCCCGCGCCCGGGCGGAGGATGTAGCAGTTCGTGCCGTAGGGGCCGAGTTCAAAGCCGGTGATTTCGATGTGGGTGTCGCCTTCGTTGGTCATTGGGGGATCATAGAATCGAGCGGTGGAACGTGTGTGTGGTCATCGAAGAATGGCAGGCGGGATGCCTGCCCCACCGGATCCACAGGAGTGGCGACATGGTGATCCGCAACATCAAGAGTGTGCCGCACAAGCCGGTGGAGATGGCGGGCGTCTCGGGTGTGCGGATGTCGGTGATGGTCGGGCGCGAGGATGGCGCCCCGAACTTCGCCTTGCGGCACTTCATCGTCGAGCCGGGCGGACACTCGCCGCGGCACAGCCACGACTATGAGCACGAAGTATTCATCGTCTCCGGCGGTGGGACGGTGCTGCTGGAGGGGGCTGAGCGCCCCATCCGCGCCGGCGATGTCGTGTATGTCCCCGCGGATCACGAGCATCAGTTCAAGGCGGCCAGCGCGGTCGGCGATCTGCCCGGCGGACTCGAGTTTCTCTGCCTCGTTCCGGTTACGCGAAACTGCGGCGAGCCGACGCCGGGGAGTTGATGACCCTCCCGATCCGCCCACATGAAACCGCGACGCCGCCTGCCCGGTAAGCCCATGCGGGAGGCCCCGATCATGCGTGTCCTGACCCTGGCGATGTATGCGACGGCCGTGGCATGTGCGCAAGCCACTGCGCAGGATGACGCCTCGCGCATCGCGTGGCTCAAGGACAACGCCGTGGTCATTCGCACGATCGACCCGCGCGATGAGGACTACACGGACCTCGAACCGCTCATCGACGCCATCGGCGATGCGCGAATCGTGCAACTCGGCGAGCAGAGCCACGGCGATGGCGCGTGCTTTCACGCCAAGAGTCGCATCGCCAAGTTCCTCCACGCCCGCATGGGCTTTGACCTGATCGTGTTCGAATCCGGGTTCTTCGACTGCCGCCTCGTGGAGGCCGCGTTCGCGCGGGGCGATGACCCGCTCACGGCCGCTCGCCAAGGCATCTTCGGCATCTGGAGCGACAGCGAACAGGTGCGGGCGCTGTGGGAATACATCGCGGACACGCATCGGACGGATCGCCCGTTGGAGGTTGCGGGGTTTGACTCGCAGACCACCAGCGGCGCGGGGTTCCAGGAGATTCTGCCTTCGCTCGAAACGTTTCTCATCGCACGCGGTTCACGGGTACTCACGGCCGAACACCGTCACGCGCTGCAACTCGGCGTGATGCACGCGAGCGATCCTCGCGAGTCGCCGATGACTCGCGAGGAGTTTGGGGCGTTTGTCGCCGCGGCCGGGGCGATTCTGGAAGAGATTGAGGGATCGCTCCTCGCCGCGGATGATGATGCGAGTCGTCGTGAACTGTCGATTCGGCGCCGCGATGTCGTGAACCTCCGCGCGTTTGTGTCGCAGATGTACTGGCAGATCAACGCGGCGCAGGCGAAGGAGGAAGGTGAGGACTGGACGAAGTACCGCGAACCGTTCATGGCCGACACGCTGCTCTTCATCGCGCGGGAGTTGTATCCCGATCGCAAGATCATGACGTGGGGCGCGAGTTCACACCTGATGCACGGGTCCAAGGGCGTCGAGTGGCAGAGGCAATCGGGCGAGTTCGGCCCGGATGCGACGGGGTTCGTACCCATGGGCGACCCGGTTCGCGATGCGCTCGGCGAAGCGGTGTACACCATCGGGTTCATCGCGTATGGCGGCGCGGTGGGACGGCCGTGGACCGGGGCGTCGCCACTTCCGACAGCGCCCAAAGGCTCGCTCGATGAGTTGTGTTTTCAGACGGGCGAGCGGTTTCTGTTCGTTGACCTCCGCGGGCCGCGGCATCGCGGGGAACCCGCGTGGCTGCTCGAACCGATGATCGCGCGCCCGCGTGGCTATGTGCCGATGCGGGCGCGGTGGCCTGAGTCGTGCGATGCGATGGTCTTCACCGCGTGGATGTACCCGAGTACGCGAGCAATCGAGATCGAGCCGTAGCGCACGCCATCCAGATAGGAAGCCCGACCATAAGGAGGGGCTTTGGCTTCACTAAGAAGCCCGACCGTAAGGAAGGGCTTGGCGACGGCCATGCATCCTCATCCATCAACCGATCCACTGCGTCACGGCGAACACACTTCCCGACGGTTGGAACTCACCGCGTCACACACGCTCACCCGCCACCACGCCCTCCCTTACGGTCGGGCTTCTTGCGCTGACCGTGCCATCGAAGTCGCCATAGGCGACGTCGATGCTCCTTGCGATGGCATGGTCAGGCCACGCACTGGCAAGCCTGAAGGCTTGCCCATGCCACACGCCTGAAGGGCCTCCTGGGTAGCCCGCCACTCCGTAGCGGGTCTCTTGTCTGGGGTCCAGCTTCGCCGTGACCTATGCTCTCTCTCCATGACGAAGTCTCTGCACACGGCAACGACGGAGTTTGAAAAGCGGGATCGCTGCGCGGATCTGCCGCATCGGCCGCGGGTGTTGCTTGGCAAGATGGGGCTTGACGGGCACGATCGCGGCGTGAAGGTGATCGCGCGGGCGATGCGTGATTCGGGGATTCATGTGATCTATTCGGGCCTGTGGCAAACGCCTCGAAGCCTCGCCGTCTCCGCGCGGGATGAGGACTGCGATGTCATCTGCGCGAGCATGATGTCCAACTCGCATCTGGTGCTGGGTCCAAAGTTGATGGACGCGATGCGCGAGGTTGGACGGCCGGACATCCCGGTGTACATGGGCGGGATTCTGCCGCAGGAAGACCTGCCCGTGCTGGCCAAGGCGGGCATCGCCAAGTGCTTCACGACGGGCGTGGGGCTGCTTGAGATTGTCGAGGCCGTGCGCAGCGCGGTGAAGGCGAAGGCGAGCGAGGTCGGCGGCGGTCAGGCGACCGCGCAGCTCGCGCGGGATATCTCATTGGCGCACGCGGGCGGTGCGGTGCGCCCAAGCGCGAAGAGGCGACGGCCATCGCGCATCATCGGCGTGACCGGCTCGCCCGGCGCGGGCAAGTCAACGCTCGTGGCGCAGCTTGTCGGTGAATACACGCGGCGGGCGAAGGAGGCGCCGGGCCTGGGCCGCTGCGCGGTGGTGGCTTTTGATCCGCTCAGCCCGATCACCAGCGGGGCGCTCCTGGGCGATCGGTTGCGCGTGGACTTCAACGCGCTCGATGAGGCCGTGTATTACCGAAGTCTCGCGATCCCCGGCGAGGACTATCACGCGCTCAACGACATCGTGGAGTTGATCGGCGGGGCATCCACGGGCGAGTCGGCGTATGAGACGGTCTTCGTCGAGACGGTGGGGGCGGGTCAGAATGAAACGCGCATCCGCGGGCACGTCGATCAAACGCTCGTCGTCCTCACGCCGGGCATGGGTGACGCCGTGCAGATGGACAAGGCGGGGATTCTCGAGATCGCCGACGTATTCGTCTGCAACAAGGCGGATCATCCCGGCGAGAACGAACTGGTGCGGTCGCTGCGGGATGTGGCCGGGAAGCGGCCGATCGTGGAGACGATCGCGACGCGCGGGACGGGGATCGGCGAGTTGCTGGATGTGATTGTGGGGTGAGGCGGTTGCTTCGTCTCCGCGAGCTGTCCAGAACCCGCGAGATCAAGGAGCGACGCACTCAGCCGCGAGGGTGGGCGGTTGGTTGTGATGCGGCCTTCTCAGCGTTCCTCGATAGCGCCCGCCCGGACACATGCTCGATTACTCCCACGATTGTCGGGGATCGAAGGGTTTGAGC
Source organism: uncultured Phycisphaeraceae bacterium (assembly GCA_964614515.1). Classification (GTDB taxonomy): domain Bacteria; phylum Planctomycetota; class Phycisphaerae; order Phycisphaerales; family UBA1924; genus CAZTPJ01. The sequence goes on from CAZTPJ010000053.1 coordinate 21,074, forward strand.
CGCTTCGTGTAGCGGAGGATCTCATCCGCGATGATGCGGCTGGCGACGTCGCTTCCCGCGGCGTCGTCGCGGGAGTATGGAATGTTCATCCGCACGGCGAACTGTGGCATCTGCTCCCACAAGTCCCGCAGCGGCTTCATCCCAAGCACGACCGCGTCTCGCGTCCTGCGCGCCTGGTTAGGCAGCAGATCGGGGTCCGCATAGGCGATGCCGAAGTCTGATATGACAAAGATCGTTGGCTCACGCCACGTCGCGTCGAGGGAGTCGCCGAGTACGTTGACCATGCGGATTTCGCGAGTCCGCGGGCGAAAGCTCGACTTGACTGAGAGATCGACATCGCCAACCCGGATGTCGGTTCGGGTGACGACGACGCCGAGTGTTCGCGTGCGTTCGCCCAGGGCCACGAAGGCCGCCGCGATGATGCGTTCCGCCACGCCCCCGACGATGAACCGGTTCTCGTAGATCTGCGTGTTGTACCGAGTCAGCAGCAGATCCAGCGCCTTGAGCACATCATCGGCCAGGTCCGAATCGCAGCGCAGCGCCTCCGCGAGGATGGCGAATGCCGCGCGAGCGGGTTCGAAGCGCCCATTCACTGAATGCGTCCCACAAGGTCGCGGACTTCGTTGGCAAGACGCACCTTTGCGATGCGGGCGTACTCCTCGCTGATCTCAATGCCGATGTGTCGTCGCCCGAGGTTCGCCGCCGCCACGCATGTCGTTCCGCTGCCGGCCATCGGGTCCACGACGAGATCGCCCGGATTGGAGAAGCACAGGACCAGATCCTCGGCGAGTCGATCCGGGAACGTCGCGGGATGCTTGAGCTTGAGCTTGTTGCCTTCGGTGTTGCTCGTCGAATACGTCCAGACCGTGCCGCGGCACTTCATCTTGTTCACGGGTTTGGGATCGATGCGCTTGAAGCCGCCGTTGGTGAGGCGATCCGTACCGGAATAGACCTTGCCGGCGTGCTTGGAGGCCACCATCAGCGGTTCTTTGTTGAAGACCCGCGGCCGTTTGCCCTTGAAGAAGATCAGCACGTACTCATGATCGACGCGAAATCGCTGCGTCCACCATGCGCCGGGGTTTCCGTGCCGTGAATAGATGCAGCACTCGAACATTCGCCAGCCGATGCGATCGCACCAGTCCACCGCCCATCGAAACGTCGTCAGGGACTTGGCGAAGTTCCGCGTGCCATCCCCCATGACCACGGCACACACGCCGCCATCGACCGTTGTCCTGAACAACTCCGCGCCCAGGCGCTGATAGTCGAACGTCCAGTCGCCCTTGTACTCGCGAATGCCGTCGTACGGCGGGCTGAACACGGTCAGATCGATGGTCTCAGCCGGCCACTCGGCCACGACCGTGAGGCAGTCTCCCACGATGATGTGATTCGCGGGAACCGCGGAGGTTGTGTGTGGATCATCGCGGTCGGGCGTGACGAGTCGTGTCATGGTGGACCATTCTAACCTCGCGCCCGCGCCGCGTCGGACATGACGCCGCAAGCGAACGATGGTTGTGATCGTGACCGACTCTGTGCCCGCCGTGCTGGACGCTGATGCCCCTTACGCCCCCGCTCCCGCGCGTTCCTTCTCCGACCGGCGCCGCTTGAGCTCCGCATCCACGAAGTCCTGAATATCGCCGCGCAGCACGGCCAGATAGTCCGAGCGCTCGTGCCCGGTGCGATGATCCTTGACGCGATTGTCATAGAACACATACGAACGGATCTGCGTGCCCCAGCCGCGTTCGACGGCCCCGCCGCTGGCCGCGGCGATTTCCATCTCGCGCTTGTCGTCTTCCATCTGCTGGAGTTTGGCCAGCAGGATGCGCATGGCCTGGCTGCGATTCTGCGACTGGTCCTTGTAGGTGTTCGTCACGACCTGAATGCCGGTGGGTTTGTGGATGAGTCGCACGGCCGTGGCGACCTTGTTGACGTTCTGGCCGCCGGGTCCGCTCGATCGCGCGAAGCCGATGATCTCCAGGTCCTTGTCGGGCACCTGCACGGTGGTCTCTTCGATCTCGGGGGTGACTTCGACGGTGGCGAAACTGGTCTGGCGTTTGCCTTGCGCGTTGAAGGGTGAGACGCGGGCCAGGCGATGCGTCCCGCGCTCGGTGGAGAGATACCCGAAGGCATACGGCCCTTTGACATGCAGCGTCACCGAGTCGATGCCGACCTCAACGCCGAAGCCCTTGTCCACCTCTTCGACTTCCCATTCCATCTTTTCGCAGTAGTACAGGTACATGCGAAAGAGCATTTCGGTCCAGTCGTTGGCTTCGGTGCCGCCGACGCCGGCCGAGATGGTCAGGAAGCAGTTGCGATGGTCGTGCTTGCCCGAGAGCAGCGAGTGGAGTTCCACCTTGTCCATGTCGCGGGTGAGCGTGAAGAGCTGTTCATCCGCTTCGGCCAAGAGACCCTTGTCCCCCGCCTCGCGCGAAAGTTCATACGCCACGCGGGCATCATCAAAGCGGGTGATCGCATCGCGCAGCGGCTCGATCTGGGCCTTGACGGCCTTCATGTCGGCGATGATTTTGCGGGCCGACTCTGGATTGTTCCAGAGTTCGGGGTCTTCCATGCGGGTTTCGAGTTGCTTGAGCGCGGCGAGTTTGTGGTCGTAGTTAAAGCGAGTCGCGGATGGTCAAGATCCGCGCCTCGAGGTCGTCGATGATCGGCTGGTGTGCGTCATAGTGCATGGGGGAGTATAGGCCCGCGGGAGAAACTCCCGGGCGGGAGTCGTGTCATCGTCGATCAAGAACAACCTGGCCCTGCGATGCGCGAGGGGCTATGGACACCCCGCGTGAAAGGCGTTGGCGAAGCACAGGAAGTCGAAGATGTCGCACACGCCGATCCCCGGGTTTGTGCAGCCGCAGGCGTACTCATCCCCGGCCAGGAACATGTGGTTGAAGCACAGGAAGTCGAAGATGTCCAACACGCCGACACCCGTGGACTGGTCGCAGTCCGGGTAGCAATCTTCGGATTCGTAGACGCGCGCAAAGACCGGCATTGAGATCGCTGATCCGCCGGGACTCATGATCTCGAGGCTGTAGTGGCCGGTGTCCATGAGCATCGTCGGATCGATGACCAGCCGGTTTGTCTGAGCGCCCATGATGCGGCCATCATCGCGCAGCGGGAGGCCGTTGTGGCGCCATTGATATGCGAGTGGCCCCTGTCCACAGCCTTTGGCGAAGAACGAGATGGATTGGGGCTGCGGGGCTGATGTTGATTCGGGCTGCGCGGCGAAGGCCGGGTCGGCCGCGCGTCCAAGGTGCGTCGTCGCGCCCGTGACGGCAACCAGTTCGCCGCGGATGTCATCGTACGAAATCGCCGCGATTGGGGCGAAGGGATTTTCACCGACGTTGATCACTCGCCAGGCGTTGCCATCAAGGAACCATGTGACCTCGTTGAGTTTCATGGCGATGCCACCGAGGCCCGGATCGAACGCCATCGCGGGCGCGTTCCACGAGGGTGGACCCAGTGTCGCGAGTTGTTCCCATCGAACGCCATCCCACGTCCATGTGTCGGGGTGGCCGCCGCCAAAAAGCACGGTCCGCCGGTTGATGGGGTCGTAGGCCATGGCCGCCAGCCCTCGCGCGGCGGGTCCGGTTGTGGCCGCGAGACGCCACGCACGGCCATCGAAGATCCATGTTTCCGGCGGGAGGAGTTGATTGCCCGGTCCGATGCCGCCAAAGACGACCAGTTCTCCGCGGTGCTGATCGAAGGCCATCGAATGACGGCTGCGCGCGGCGCTGGCCCCGGCCGGGATCTCTTCCCACTGCTGGCCATCCCAGGCCCACATGTCGCCGAAAAACCCTGACCACTCCCCACCATGAAGAATCACTCTCGATGCGCGGGCATCGAAGGCGATCGCGAAGTATCGCCGGGGGAGCGGACCCGGCGCCTGCCGCTCCACCCACGCGTGGCCATCCCATTCAGCCAGCGTCAGCCGGGCCGGGTTCGGCAGGAATCCCATTCCCACCGTGACCTGGCGCGATGCATCATACGTCAGGCGCGAGATTCCCAATACCTTCGGGATCGCCGGTCCGTCATCCCATCGCACGCACGGTTGGGCCAGCGCTGCCGGCGCTGCCGCGCCAACAAGCCCCACGGCGAGACATGTGCGGCGATCGACGATCCATGAACTCTGTGATGTCATCGTGCGACCTCCCGGCTACGACCCCACCAGTGTACCAGCACACGCCCGCGTGTGCAAGGCCGCTCAACATCAGAATCAGGGCAACCGCATGATCCAGAGCCCGGCCTCTTCCCCCTCCGCGCCTTGCATCCAGGCGACGTGACAGGGTCTCATGCTTCCGATCGGGCGGTGGCGGTGCGGCTGCGGCCACACGAAAACGGGCGCGGGGGTTCACCAAACCCTCGCGCCCGCAGGAGCATCGTGAAGGATGTCGGCGGCGGCGAATCAGG
>CAZTPJ010000054.1:0-24615 GCA_964614515.1 uncultured Phycisphaeraceae bacterium
GGGCCGCGTGCCCCGACAATCGCTTCGATTGTCGGGCGATGGGGAGATGAGCTAAGGATCGTGGGTGGCATGGCCACGGCCCTGCGTGGCTATGCGAGCGCATCAGGCGCGATGGGACTTCGGCATAGCCATCCAGAGCGATGGCCATGGCACCCGGCTCCCTTACTGACACTAACCAGTTAGAGTCCAAACTCATCAAGAATCTGGATACACTGTCGGTCGGTTGCTGCTACTCGGCACCCGTATGTCGTATCGAGTTTGAGGGACTCAATCGCATGGGCAAGCGATTTCTCTGTGAAGAACGCGTCGCAGTAGGGAAGCGCGCATTGAGCGTGGAGACGGTCCTCTGTGTCGTTGGGCTCAAACTCATGGTCTCCGCGACGCCAAAAGGCGTGAAGACTGCACCCGATATGCACACTCGGAAATTCTCGTGACAATCGCCTCTTCACAAATGCCATTGCGAGCAAGGCACAGATCTGAGTGACTCCCGGCGAATCAACCGAGCGGTTGTTCCATTCAGCCCCGCCCACCTCAATCAGCGCGGCATGTACCTCGCTTCTCATGCATTGAATGTATCCTCTAATCTCGTTGTGGAATACGCGATCGAATGACACTGCGTCCCGCTTGTGCATGCGGCAATCCATAGTCAGCTTCTTTGCGCACTCGAGACGGTCGTTCTTATCGACGGGATCAATCGAGGGCAAGTTCTCAATGACGACCGAAAAGGGCAACCGGCGAAGGTCGTCGAAGTGCGCCTTCTGCATCGCCAGATTCTGCTCCCAAGACAAATGCGGGATAGTGTCGTAATGCTCACCGACTACGAAACTGCTCCAAGTCCATACAAGTTGTATTAAATGGACCGGATCATTCCCAAGTAACGTGCCCAAGAGATGTGCTAGTTCTATGTGCTGCAATCGCGGAAATGGTTGGAGCGTGACACCTCCACTCAGTATATCAACTACTTTCGACATGGCTGCTCGCTGACGCAAATCCTTCTGCTTCAAGACTTCGCTGAACACTGGGAATGAAACGGGACACACAACGCGCCCGCATCTTGCGCCCTCGGCTAGGCGTGCCCACAAGTCCGCGTGCATCGGATCCTTCGCCTGGCCCATCCTTGCGTCGCGGCAATGAATCCAACGATTTACGTCAAGATAAATGCGCCTTTTACTCTGCAGTGCCGCTCCCAGCTCAAGGCGCATCTGATGAGAATATGATTCTATGGAGATATCTGGATGCATCGCATGGTATCCCAATGTACAATGCTGTGCCATGTACTTCAGCCAAGCATCGATGTCATCCAGCGGCGTTGAACCATCTTGGCGCTCTTGCACCGCGCAACTCCCGGTCATGCGTGTCTACATCTTTTGCGTATGCTCCTCATCCAGAATGTCCTGGACGGTGAGCAACTTTATGATTCTACCTGTCCGCTTGTGGAACGCTGCGCACTCGCGTTCGGCATCGGCGGAGTAGCCAAAGGCGACGTAGAAGCCTCGCTGGCGGTCTTCGCGTTCCATGACGGCCTCAAAGGCGTCGATGTCGGGGCGGCCGACCTTGTCGGCCTGCTTGACCTGGATGGGGAACCAGTCGCCCGCGAACATGCTGTTCTCATCGCTGGGTTTGGTGCCGACGGGGAAGATGCGGCCGTCGATGCCCATGTCGCCCACCTGCACCTTGTTGGGGATGCCGCCGAGGGCGATCACGGCCCAGTTCTCAAACTCGAAGGGCGGGATGGCCTTGAGCTTGGCGACCGTCCAGGGCAGGTCGCGGACGATGAAGGATTGCGTGTCACGGGCGCGGTGCCCCGGCTCGCTCTCGCGCATCTGGCAGACATCTTTGAGCCGCTTGGCCATGACACGACAGGCCGTGGGCGAGATGTCAATCCCGATCCATTGACGCCCGAGATTCTGGGCGGCGACGAGCGCGGTGCCGCATCCGCAGAAGGCGTCAAGAACGATGTCGTTGGGGTTGCTGCTCAGATTAAGGACACGCTCCAGCAATGCAAGAGGTTTTTGAGTCGGATAGCCAAGCCCTTCTCCTCCTGAACCGTGCAAAGGGAGAATGTCGTCCCAGATTGTGCCGATTGGCGTTCCCTTGCCTTCGTCTAAGTAACGCTTGTATTGCGGAACGCGCCCGGGCTTGGTTTGCACGATCCGACCTTCGCCGTGCAACTTCTTCATATTCTCTTCGCTGAATCGCCAATAGCGAGTGACGCCGAGAAACTCGTAGTGCGGGTTCCCCTTCGAGGGTGCCGCACCGCCCGGCGCGGTCAGGTCGCCAAGGCGATATCGCCGACCGGTGCCCTGTTCCACATGGCGGTAGAAGTTCTTGATGTACTCCTCGTCATACGGCTTGTATGCGTGGTGAAACGTGTACGAGTCACTGCCGGAGTAGAAGAATATCGAATCATGCACGCGCCCAAGATGCTTCGATCCTTGTTTGGCATCGTTGTGTGCTGATTGCCGCTTCCAGATGATCTCGTTGACGAAGTTGTTCTCCCCAAAGATCTGGTCGAGCATCACCTTGACATAGTGGCACGCGTGCCAGTCACAGTGGTAGTAGAACGAGCCGGTCTTCTTGAGAACGCGGGCGAGTTGGACGCAGCGGGGGCGCATGTAGTCGATGTACGCCTGCGTGCTGGCGTGGCGGTCCTCGAAGGCCCGCTTCTCCTTTGTCTCACCCCAGAAGACTTCGTAGTTGCGGTTACTGTTGAACGGCGGATCGATGTAGATCAGGTCGATGCAGTTGTCGGGAAGTTCGGCGAGTTTCTCCAGGCAGTCGCCGCAGTAGATCACCCGCGTGTCGATCAGCGATGATGGCTTCCCGGCCGACGCCGTGGGCGTGGCGGGGGTCGTGGGGGATGTGGCGGTCCGCTTCGTGGGGGTTGCAGCACGCTTGCGTGTGGCAGTGCCCTTGGCGGTCTTGGGGCGGTTCGTGCGCTTGGCCATTGGCCGCAAGTGTACCCCCCGAACGCACCCCGCACAAGGGGCGCGGGGGGTTGACGGCTCCTGCTCCATGTCCCCATGTCTCCTGTGACCCTCCCCCGGCGGGTGGGGTGGCTTGCGGGGGTCCGAGGCACGGCCGCACGGGAGTTGTGCAAGGCTCTTAAGCTCCTGTGCAAGGCTGCGCGGGAGTTGTGCAAGGCTCTTAAGCTCCTGTGCAAGGCTGCGCAGGAGTTGTGTGGCCGTCGGGGATTGCCCCAAGGGCCGATGGGCGATGGCAGGATCGCGGCAAATCGACTCATGTTTGGCACAAATCGCCGCAGGATCGTGGTATGCCGGGGATTGACCTCGCGCAGGGGGTGGCATGGCCATCGCTCTGGATGGCTATGCCGTGGCCCAGACCTCGCCGGATGCCGGGCATAGCCACGCAGGGCCGTGGCCATGCCACCCGCCGCCGCGCAGGGTGTGCGCGGGGTGGTGTTATCGCGCGCGCGGGGTTGCGCGCTCACGGTGATCGGGCCTGCGCGTCGATGCCCCCACGCCCGCGCGAGGTGTGCGGGACAGTCGGCGGCCTTCGATGCGGAGGCGGGACCGTCGGCGACAGACATGTTCCTCCGGCATGCCTTCGCGCTCCGGGCGCGGAGCGCACAGGAATCGATCATGGGGACCAATCTTCCCAACAACCGGCTCGAAATGATTCAGTGGTTTGAAACGAGGCTGCCCATCTGGACGGCCAACGCGGCGACCATCGGCCTGACCGCCGATGAGGTCACCGCCCTGGGCACGCTGGTCACCGCCGCCCGCACGGCGTATGACGATGCCCAGTCAGCACGTTCAACATCCAAGGCGGCCACCGCCGGATATTACTCGGCCGTCTCATCCATGCGCGAGGTGGGCGCGGAGATGATCGCCAAGATCAAGGTCTTCGCCGAACAGAACAACGACCCCGAAGTCTACGAAACGGCCGAGGTCAGCGCTCCCGATCCGCGAAGCCCCGCCCCTCCGCCGAACCAGCCCACCGATGTGCGCTGGAGTTTGACCACCACGGGCATGGCGAGTTTGACGTGGAAGGCCTCGGGCAACTTCTCGACCTATTACGAAATCTTCCGCAAACTCGAGGGGCAGACTTCGTTCACGCTCATCGGCACCACCGGCGAGAAGTCGTTCGTCGATGGCGCGATTCCCACCGGCACGCCCAGCGCGGTGTATTACATTCGCCCGCGACGCGATGCCAACATCGGACCCACCTCGACCCAGATCACCGCCTCGTTCAACCCCAGCAGCGATGAAAGCGGCGGCCTGGCCCTCGCGGCGTAACCGTCCGTCCCGCCGGGGTGACCGTCGCGCCCGCCGGGGTGACTCGCCCCGCGCGCGGTGACCATCCAACGCGAGGAGTCGTACAGGCCCATCGAACACGATGGGCCTGTTTTGCGTGTGAGCGGTGGTCGCGGGTTGCGGGCCGTGCAGGGGTTGGCGGAATGTCGGGTCTCTCGCCGCGGTGTCCGCGCGCATACAAAACTCGGTGGGTCTTTCGCTGGCCATCTCGTTCGCCGGGTTGGATGGGGCCGCGCTGCACGCCGCGCGAGAGGTGCGGGCGCGCATCGCCTGGGCCGCGGAGCAGGGGTTTCGGGCCGTGCAACTCGATGCCACGGCCGTCAAGCCCCGCGAACTCGACCGCTCCGCCCGGCGCGATCTCGCGGCGACCCTGCGACGCCATGAACTCTCGCTGGCGGGGCTGGACCTGTGGATTCCGGCGAACCACTTCACACGGCCGGAGATGATCGATCGCGCTGCGGCCGCGCTGCTTGACGCGATTGACCTGGCGGCGGACCTTGCGGAACTCACCCCGGACGCTCGCCGCGTTGTGAGCCTCGAGTTGCCCCGCGAGCGGGATCAGACGGCCATGGCGTTCATCCAGACTCGGGCCGATGCGCGTTCGGTGCGGCTGGCGGATCACGCCTGGCCGCCAGCCTCGACCGCCGATGGTCCCGACAGCGCGGCTGGGTCGTACTCCGGCCCGACGATGCTGGGCCTTGATCCGGCCGCGATCATGCTCGCGGGCGATGACCCCGCGACGATCGCAAGCCGGGAGTCGCGGCACATCGCCTCAGCGCGACTCAGCGATCTGTCATCCATCGGGCGCGAGCTGCCGGGCGAGGGGCGGCTCGACATGTTCGCGTATCGCATCGCGCTCGAGACCAGCGGGCATCGCGGGCCGGTGGTGCTGGACCTTCGCGGGGTGCGCGGCGGGGCGGATCGCGCGGGCGATGTCCGGCGGAGGTGGGGGGCGTGATGCGCTGCGCTGTGACCGGAGCGCGGCGGGCCCGTTGCGCGTGGGCCGGGGTGGTGATGGGCGTGTGCGGCATCGTCGCGGGGTGCGAACGAGGCGCGATTCACCATGAGGCCCGGCTCGATTCGCTGCATCGCGCCGGCGACTATGACGCCGCCGCCGCGATTCTCTTCGCCGAACAAACCGAGCGCGACTATGGCGGCAAGGACTGGCTGCTGCTGCGTCTGGAGCGTGCGGCCGTGGCGCTGGCGATCGGTGATGCGCTGCGGGCCATCGACGCGTTGGAAGAGGCCGAGTCCATCTCCGCGTTCAACTATCGTGACACGCCCGGGGAGATGTTCACGAAGTGGACGCTCAACGATCGCGACGCCCCGTACCGCGCGCAGCCGTATGAAGACATCTATGTGAGCGTGCTGGCGACGCTGGCGTATCTCGCGTCGGGACAGGTTGAGGGTCGCGCGACCGTGGCCGCACGCCGGACGCTCGACAAGACGCAGTATTTGCGTGAAGCGCATCGTCGGTATCTGTCGCAGATCATCGACCGCGACACGGGGCAGTTCATTCGCTCGTCGCTGGCGTCGCGGCCGAGTGGCGCGGGCGATGGCGCGTATGTCGATTCCCCCCTTGGCGCGTTTCTCAGCACGATTCTCTACATGCACGCGGGCGATCGTGAGAATCAGCGCGTGGCGGGGGCGTATCTTCTCGACGCCATCGAAACGCAGCGGGGCCTCATCGGGCGCGTCGATGTCGATCACTTCCGCGACCTGCCGGTACGCGAGCGGCCGAGTCGGCCGGTGTTGATCGTCGCCTTCAGCGGGCGCGGGCCATCGAAGCGCGCAGCGCAGGTTCCCGTGCAGGGGGGGGCCGCGTCGTTTTCGATTCCATTTCCGCAGCTCGTCACGACGCCTTCGGCCGTGCTTGAGGCGCACGTCGAGATCGAGGGGCATGGCAAGGTGGCGCTGGATCTTGTCGAAGACATGTCGCTCGTGGCGGCGGAGAACTATCGCCGCGCGGAGCCGCTTATCTATGCGCGAACCTTGGCGCGAATCGGGCTAAAGGCGGGGCTTGTCGCGGGCGCGGCCTATGGCGTGCGGCAATCAACGGATTCGCGCGACTGGCGCGATGTGACCATCCTCGCCGGCGCGCTGCTCATCTGGGCCACCGAGCGCGCGGACCTGCGATCGTGGGTCTTCCTCCCCGGCCAGGCGCGCGTCGCGCTCCTCGATCTGCCCCCGGGGGAGCATCGCGTGCGCGTCGTGTACCACGGCCGCACGTCGCCGATCCACACCTCACCCTGGCGAACGGTCAACCCCGCGCCCGGCGAACTGACCACGATCCTCACGCACACGCCGCGCTGAATACCATTGCCTCACGCCTCTGAGGAATCACACCATGCTTCAACACCCGTTCATCGCACATCGCACGCACACGGCCCTGGCCATGCTCGCCGCGATCACGGCCGTGCTTGCCGCGTGCCAGTCGCATCCGCCGGCATCGCCGACGACCCGGCCGGAGTTTTCCGACGTGCGCCGGGTGGCGCAGGCGATGGTGGCTGACGGGTTGAGTCGCCCGTGGCTTGATGAGTTCGGGAGGCGTGAACCCCGCCGCAAGCCCATCGTCGTGGTTGCACCGATTCGCAACAAGTCGGACATGATTCTCGATGATGAGGTGCTGACCGAAACGGTGCTGCGCGAGTTTCTCAACAGCGGGCGCGTGGATGTGCTCAACGCGGATGATGACATCATCCATCGGCTCCGTCAAAGCAAGGCCGACACCGAGTTCACCGATCCTGCGTTCATCAAGGCCCTCAAGACCGAGGCCAACGCAGACTTCATCCTCACAGGCTCGCTGGTCTCGATGCGCGATGGCCCGCGTGCGGCCGCGTATCAGTTCTCGATGACGCTCGTGGACACGCTGACCAACCAGCGCGTGTGGATCGGGCTAGAGGATGTGATCAAAGGGCGCTGACCAGCATGTCGCCTTACATGAAGCCCGACCGTGAGGGAGGGCTTGGCGGCGGGAGCAGTTGTCCGGTGTTCAGTGCGTTTCGATCGTCAAGTCCGATGGCGATTCGTGACGCGGTGGACGGTTGGTACTGGATCAATCTCCTCCGCATCCAAGCCCTTCCGTACGGTCGGGCTTCTTGTTGCGGGGCCGTGAGTGACCTGCGTCGTCGCCGACGGCCGCTTCCACCTGCATGCACTCCGATAATCTCCGCGCACACCACGCGCCACGCGCCGTTTTGCGGGCCACATCAAGCCATCCTTGCGCTTTCGTCGATAAAGAGTGCATGAGCACGATCGGAACCAGCCTCGCCGGCTCGGTGGCCGGAACGTCTCAGGCCGAACGCGCTGAGCTCGACGCCGCGAAGAAGCGCGAACGTCCGAAGGAGACGCGCAGCGCTCGCCCCCGCGCTGCCGACGAAGTCGTGGTCCAGGTCGAAGCCATCGAGGCCGTGCGAGACCTCAAAGGCAACGATCAGGAGGAATCCGAAACGGACCGCCACTCACGACCGCGCTACACAAGCGATGGACACGCGAATCCCGACGAACGCCCGCACATTGATGTGGAGGCGTAGCGTCAGAAGCGCCTGCGGCGAGGCGGAGTCTGCCTGCCTTCGGCCGTTTCGGCGGAGCGCAGAACTTCTATCAGGGGCATGCGCCGCGCATCCATTCGCTGGGCCGCGACGTTGAGCGGATCGGCTCCTGCGTTGGTGAACCGCTTCGCGCCCTTCTCGATGAGAAGCCGCGCGATGATCACAGGGTCGTGAGCCTCGGCGAACTTCTCCCACAGCCCCGACACAGTTGGATCCAGTCCTTCGAGACCGTCGCGTTCCAGGGCCAGTGGATCATCGCCGTGGGCGTCCGCGGCCGATCGACGAAGGTTCTTGAAATTCCACAGGTGCGCCGCATAGGCGAGCGGCGACCAGTGTCGCGTGCCGTGAGCGTTAGGGTCGGCCCCCGCTTCGAGCAGCGCGCGGATCACGCCCTCGACGTTCCTTCGCTCGACGCGCGCGATTGCCTCCTCCATGGTGAGCGTCGCCCAGCCCCAGTCGTGCAGACGTTGGAGCAGCTGGGCTGGATCGCCGGTGGTGAGCGCGGCGATCAGAGCCGTTCCTCCCGTATCGTTCGCGGCGTTGACATCCGCGCCTCGCGCGATGAGAAGTTCGACCAAGTCAGAACTTCCATAGCCCGCCGCCAATGTCAGTGCCGTCTCGCCCCTCCAGTTTGCCAAGTTGACGTCCGCCCCCGCGTCGAGCAGCGCCGCCGCGACCAACTTGCAGTCCGAAAGCGCCGACATCCCCAGCGGCGAGAACCCCTGATCGTCGAGAACGTCCGGGTCAATCCCCGCGGCCACGAGCGCCGCCACAACTGGACCCCCTTCCGCATCCATGCGAACGGCCGCTTGATGCAACATACTGCGCCCAAACTCGTCTCCGTCCCCATCCAGCGCGCCGGCTTCAATCAGCGCCTTCACGGAGCCGGCCGAGCCATACACCACCGCATATGACAAGGGGCGCCACCCCCCATGGTTGCCGTCGATGGCAAAGCCCGCCGCGATCAACCGACGTGTCAAGTCCTCATTCGTCGCCGCGGCAATCGACGCCAGTGGTGAGCCGTTGGGATCCCGCCGACTATCAACACGCGCCTCGATCAACGCCATCACGGCGCCCGCGTCGACCTGATCCTTCCACAACATCAGGTCCAACGCGCTCCAGCCGAAGTAATCCACCCGGTTGAAGTCAACTCCGCCTGCAATCATATTCTGGATCACCGGCCCTTCCGCAAAGAGCGAGGCCAGATGAACAAGGCTCACACCGTCACGATCTTCCCAATACGCATCAGCCCCGGCATCCAGCGCCACCTTGACTGCCGCCGCGTCTCCACGGCGAATCGCCTCCGCCAGCCGATCCTCCTCAGGCCCCATCGCCACGGCCATCACCAACGCCATCAGAACGCTCGACACCATCAGACACCTCCGTTCTCGCCACAATCTACCACAAGGCACCTACCCTTACCACCCGCCACCCCGGCGGAAGCGTCTTCAATCCGGAGCCTTTCCACGCACCCATCCCCCCACGGAGCCACCCATGCCCACAACCATCACCATGACCCCCAAGGGACTCAACGTCCCGGCCGACCCCATCATCCCTTTTATCGAAGGCGACGGCACAGGCCCCGATATCTGGCGGGCGTCGGTCCGTGTGTTTGATGCGGCCGTGGCGAAGGCTTACAACGGCCAGCGACGCATTCACTGGAAAGAGGTCTACGCCGGCGAAAAGGCGTTCAACAAGTTCAAGGATACCCTCGGTCCGACCAAGGCGTGGCTGCCCGACGAGACGCTTGATGCGTTCCGCGCCTGCCTCGTCGGGATCAAGGGTCCGCTCACCACGCCCGTCGGCGGCGGCATTCGCTCGCTCAACGTTGCACTGCGACAGTTGCTTGACCTGTATGTCTGTCTCCGGCCGGTGCGATACTTCACGGGTGTGCCATCGCCGGTGAAGCGCCCGCAGGATGTGGACATGGTGATCTTCCGCGAGAACACGGAAGACATCTATGCCGGCATCGAATACGCCGCGGGGTCGGGCGAGTCGGTCAAGGTGCTTGAGTTTCTGTCGCGCGAGTTTCCCAAGGAGTTCGCGAAGGTTCGGTTCGGCACGGCCGAAAAGGCGGCGCAGTGGCAGCGGCAACTCGAAGCGATCGGCGCGCCGCGGCGCGATTCCGCCCAGCCGCCGCTGGCTGCGAGCGCTGAGTCCGCCACTCAGCACTCAGCACCCAGCCCTCAGCACTCCGGCTATGTCGGAGTCGGCTTCAAGCCCGTGTCGTATCTCGGCACGGAGCGCCTGGTCCACTCGGCCATCTCCTACGCCCTGAAGAACAAGCGCCGCTCCGTCACGCTTGTGCATAAAGGCAACATCATGAAGTTCACCGAGGGCGCCTTCCGCGAGTGGGGCTATAAGGTCGCCACGGACTTCTTCCGCAACCAGGTTGTCACCGAGCGAGAATCGTGGATCCTCGGCAACAAAGAGCAGAACCCCAGCCTCACCAGCGAGGCCAATGCCCGCATGATCGACCCCGGCTATGACATGATGACCGAGGCACAAAGGGCCGCGGTCGTCGCCGAGGTCGATACGGCCGTCAAACTCTGGCCCACGCACGGGGATGGCAAGTGGAAGTCGATGCTGCTCATCAAGGATTCCATCGCCGACATCACGCTCCAGCAAGTGCTTACGCGCGCCAAGGACTTTGACGTCATCGCCACGCTCAACCTCAACGGCGATTACCTCTCCGACGCCCTCGCCGCCCAGGTCGGAGGCATCGGCATCGCACCCGGCGCCAACATCAACTACGTCACCGGACACGCCATCTTCGAAGCCACCCACGGCACGGCCCCGAAGTACGCCAATCTCGACCATGTCAACCCAGGCTCGGTCATCCTCTCGGGCGAACTCATGCTCCGCTACATGGGCTGGACCGAAGCCGCCGACCTCATCCTCAAAGGCATGGAAGGCGCCATCGCCGCCAAGACCGTGACCTACGACTTCCACCGCCTCATGGACGGCGCGACCAAAGTCAAGTGCAGCGAGTTTGGGGAGGCGATTGTGAAGCACATGGGGTGAGAACTCTCAACGGAGTATGACATGTTGCCAACATGGATCCTCCTTGGGATCATTGGGGCTGTGGCCTTGCTGGTGGCTGGCGCGTTCTTGGCCGTGATTGTCAGTGCATTGATTGAAAGGCACCATGTCCAAGCCTTGGAGCCACTAAGCGACGAGCACTTACCTTCGTCGGTCAAAGCACGCGAAATCGCCGAGGAAGCCACGCAAGCTGGGTTGATGTTCGTAGGCGTGTTTCGAGACACCGAATCTGCACTGCTGAGAGTAAACATCAGCGTCTACCTGTCTGAGGATGGCCTCGTGATGATGATATTGCCATCACTCGCGAGGGCCTGCGGTTACCGCCTCTGTTCGCGAATGGCTGATGAGGTGTGGCTGGTGAGCGGGGAAGTCCCCGGCGGGGCTGCCGAGCTCTCAAGCTACCGAATCCATAAGCACCTCACCGGTCGCAGCCTGGCGCAAGTCATGGCCTTTCACCTTGACCGCGTTGCTGCATACGAGAGTGTGGCCGTCCCCTTTGATCCCGAGACTATCGTTCAGGATCTGATCGCCCATGACCGCCGGAGGGCAGAGGATGTCATTGCCTGCGGATTCGCGCGGTGGGTGGATGCCGCACAGACCATATGGCGGTTCAACCTTCGTGGGGCATGCCAGATATGCGCCAACGTGATTCAGGGCCATACACGACTCAATGAGGAAGCCAGCGAACTTTCCGGTCCGTCATACTTTGTCTCGATGGACGACGCCACATCCTCTCTGTACCCCGCTGGAACTCGGGTTCGAATCTCTGGACACTGGGAGTGGCCCGACGGCACGCTCGGGACGATCGCCAAGTACCCGGACTTCGTGCGAGATTTCCACGAGACTGGGCCGCCACAGGGCCGTTTTCTCGCGGCGGGACTCGCCCTAGGCACGAAGTCTCACAAGGGTGACCTGATCACACAGTGGGTAGAGTTTGACGTCCCGACAGATGACGGTTCGGGCGATGGCCCCTACACAGGCGGGTCTGTGGACATTCGCAATCTCACGTCCCTGACGCAGGATCGGTGAAAGCGGTACTCATTCCAATAAGAAAGCCGGCGGCCGAATCGGATCCTCTCTAACATTGTGCCATGCCCGGAAGCCGGTCCCCTTGGGCCGCGTCCAGCGGCTCGCTGATGAGGCGAGAATCCAGGCGCTGTGATCTACTTGCCGTATCATGAATGCAGCCGCATCGGTCGCCGCACTGTCGGACAACGCCGTCCTGCCGACACTGTAGAATGCTCTCCAAAGTGGCGATAGCGTGGCAACCGTGTCAGCGGGTGAAGGGAGGCTTGCATGGGCGTGGGGATGATGGCCGTGGTGTTCGCGGGGGTCTTCGTTGTGGTTGTGCTTGGCGGGTGGTTTGTGGTGCAATCGAGCAAGGGCAAGAAGGGGTGATCATGGGCACGCCATCGGCTTGATCGGTTGCGGCACCGCCGCGCGGAGTCTTCGCGGGAAGTCGGTGCGGTGGGTGGTCGGTGGCGCCCACGAGGCGCGACGTTCTCAGGACTCGATCGCGATGCGGGCGTTCCTCAGGTCGCGCCCGGTGACTCGTCTCTCTGGATCAGGATGCGTTCGCAGGAGTATCCTTCCGCCCAATCCTGGCGAGATTCACTGTGTCCGATTCGCTTCCAGCCTGGGCTTCACTGCTTGACACGGCCGATCGTTACGAGCGATTCGACCGCTGCGTTCGCGATTTCTTCAGGCGGCGCGGCCGATCGGTGATGATCGTGGATGGCGTCGTCGTCGGCGCCGAGATTGCTGATCTGCGCCTTGGTTTGGGCAACATCCTGCAGGTGTGTGCGCAGAGTGACGAGTTCGAGTGGCCGCGATTGGTCGCGCAGCACTTCGAAGCCATGGAGCGAGCCTCCGCGGAAGTGTCCGAGCTTGCAAGGGAACTCCGCGACTTTGCGCAAGTCTCGTCCAGGCTCGGAGTGCGACTGTTCGAGCCTCATGTGTTGAGTAGCTTGGCCGACCACATCCTCACCCGCGAGGACGTTCCGGGACTGTTCACCTGCCTGTGCATCGACACTCCCAGTTCAGTCCGCATGATCAAGCGGGACGAGGCTGCTCTTTGGGAGATGTCCGAGGATCAGGTCTTTGCCCGTGCGATCGAGAATCTGGATTCGCTCACCGCGCCCGATGTCAGTGAATTTGAGTGTCGGCCCGGGCGAACGTTTTGGGGGATTGGCGGTGAGTCGATGTTCACGTCATCGCTCCTGCTGCGGCTGCATCGACTTCCGCAGATCATGGGCCGTCACGGATCGATCGTCAGCGTGCCCACTCGCCACACCATGCTCGCGCTACCAGTCAATGACATCGATGTGGTCCATGATCTGCACAATATGCTTGTCATCACACACGGAATGGAACGCGATGGTCCGGGGTCAGTGTCGAAGCGAGTCTGGTGGACTCGCGGCGGCGAGTTCATTGAGATTCCCTACCACATCGACGATGAAGGCATCCAAGTCTCTCCTCCGCTGGAGTTTGTGAAGGTACTCGAGAGCCTCGCTTAGAGAGAGCGAGCGCGGGGGCCTTGGCCTTGCGGTATTCTAGTTGACCATTCAGTCGGTGCAAGGAGTCGCGCAATGCACAACCAACACCCCATCCTTCACAACCTCACGCAGTGGTCCAAGGCTCTTGAACCGCTGGCCGAGACGTTTCAGCATCCGAAGATCGGCAAGCCCGCGACGGAGCGGGAACTCGCGAAGATTGAGGCCGAACTCGGGCGACCGTTGCCGACATCGCTTCGACACCTTGTCCAAACGCTCGGTGGTTCGCTCGATTTCTCTTGGTTCCTCCCCGAGGGCTATGAACTGCCTGAGCCGTTCGGCGAACTGACCTTTGGCACGGTCGAACTTGACATCAACGGTCTCGTGGAAATGGATGAGTCAAGGCGGGACTGGGCTGAAGCGTGCTTCTCAGACGCGGACGATCCGTACAATGTCCTCTGGCATCGCTCCCTAGGCTTTCTCCCCGTGGGTAACGGCGACATCATCGCGTTTGACCTGCGCGAAGACACGTCCGATCCGCCCGTCATCTATCTCAGCCATGACTGCGACGAAGCCCACGGCGCATGTCTCGGCGATAGTTTTGCCGACTTCATGCTCAACTGGTCCCGCCTCGGCTTCGTCGGGCCCGAGTGCTGGCTGCTCCGGCCGTTTCTTGATGGAGAGCCAGGCACGCTCAACTCCACCGAAGCTGCCGCCAGGAAGTGGCAATCCCTCTTCAACTTCCCCTCGTGAGAATCGGATTCCGTCTCATGCTGATTCGTTCGATCGACATCCCGCGAACATGCCCGCAACCTGAAGATGTCTTTCCCGGACGCGGGTTGGCGTCGCGCGAAAGCCAGCGCTCGTCATAGCGAACCGACAATCGACTCAGGATGAAATCGTTCGGACTTGCCGCACGAAAGACCGCGGCCATCCCGAGAGATGGCCACGATGCACGTCACAAAGTTATCAAGGCACGCCTCACGCCATCGACGCCCGCACGCCCCATCGCGTTTGAATCGCCTTGATGGACGCGACCTGATAGATCGCCGCGACGCCGACGAGGCAGTACACAACCTTGGCGACCACGGCCGTGTTTCCGCCGAGAAGCGCGGCCACCAGATCAAACTCCAGCGCGCCCCACAGGCCCCAGTTCAGACCGCCGACAACGAGCAACGTGGCTGCAAGGATATCAATGACCTTCACGGAAAGTCTCCAGTCAACAGGTTGAATGTCCAGTTCGCCGTGCGTGTCCCCACGACCCGCCGGCCCGACGCAAATGACTTCGCACCATGACGAAACCGGATTCACCCTCCGCATCCGGTGTGCGAGTTGACGACGACCGTCCGTCCGTGCTCGTACCCGCTGCTTCGGAACGCGGTGTTATCACGGCATATCGGCGTCCAGCACATCAGCCCGACACCTGATTCGCAATGCTGCTATCCTGCCCCGACAAGGAGGCTTCCCATGCCCAATCCCTGGCCGTTCCCTGACAAGAAGAACCTCGCCGTCATCACGTTGCGCAAGATCCTCGGGCGTGAGTCGCCGATCCTTCTCGTGGGGCACGATCCGGAGGGTTCATGGCAGTTTCTCGATGGTTCGGGCGAGCCTGACCCGAACGATGCGGCCGTGGTCGAACTCGAACACATGCTCAATCTCGATCCGAGCCTCGCGGAACTTGCGGACCTGCCGCGCGGCTGGCTGGCGTGGCGCGATGCGCCCGATGCGGAGTGGGAGCGCGGGCCGCATCCAAACGCCGAATCAGACTCGGGCGAAATCGACGAAGAAGAATCGCCGATCATCCGACACGAAACGCGCGTCAAGCCCTTTCAGCCGGTGTTCGAGAGCGATGAGGAGACGATGACGGCCGTGTGCGCCCACTTCGCGGAGCACATCGGCGAATCGCCGACGGTGTATCACGAACTCGTCTCCGATCTTGTTCATATCGACGTGCATCAGATCCCGCCGTCGGAGGATCATCCATACTGGACGCTGTTCACCACCGGCATGAGCGATCGTCCGATGTGCGTGCCGGAGGGGGCGGAGGAGTGCAAGTACGCCGAAGTAATGATCAAACTTCCCGAAGACTGGCCGATGGAGCGACTGGACGATCCGCCGGATGATGATGCGCCGGAATACGTTCACGCGGAGTATGAACAGTTCTATTGGCCCATCCGCTGGCTCAAGATTCTCGCGCGCCTCCCGCACGAGTACGACACCTGGCTGTGGTACGGCCACAGCGTTCCCAACGGCGACCCGCCCGAACCCGTCGCCGCCAACACCGAACTCTGCTGCATGTTGCTCATCCCCCCCCTCGAAGCGGAGCCGTTCGGCGTGGTGCAGGTACGGCCGGACAAGACCGTCCACATCCTCTGCGTGCTCGCGCTGCTTCCCGATGAGGTTGAACTCAAACTGGCCGAGGGCACCGATGCTCTGCTTGAAGCGCTGGAGGCCGCGGACATCTCCGACATCGTGGACATCGAACGGCCGAGTGCGATCGAATCATGACGCAGAGCCGATTCGCGCTGCACGTGTTTGAAGCGCGCCATCGCGGCTGACGGTGCGCCCGGCGAACGATCGGTGGATTGCAGGCGTCAGTCCAACGGACTTGTGCATCCGTCGGTTCACAACGTCGCAGGTCGACTGAAGCGATCAAAGCGTGAGCTGAAGAGTTGTGGCCAAACCTCTGGCCGACCTGCGCATCAGCGAGCGCGCTGGCCATAACCCGTCGCCAGCGGGCGCCGATCTCATCGAGCATGTTGGCCACCATTGGCCCGATGCGCGATGCGTTGGCCTTTAAGCGGCATTCCGATCGCTGGCACGACACTTGCAATGTCACATCCGTTCGTGGGGACATGCAGGCCGTGTGGCCTGCGCCCCCTCTCGATCGCTCGCGCCTCGCCATTGCTCGGCGAGCGCTGCACAGTCACAGACAGGAGACTCACCATGTTCGCTCGTTCACCACGCATCACACCGTTGCTCGCCTTGGCGCTGGTTGCCGGCTCAGCCAGCGCGCAGTTCGTCTTTCATCCGCCCGTGAACTATCCCACGCCGCAGCGCCCCAGCGGCGTCGCCGCCGGCGACTTCAACGGCGATGGCTGGCGCGATCTGGCCGTGACCACCGACACGCCCAATCGCGTGACGCTGCTGTTCAACAACGGCGACGGCACGTTTGGCGCGCCGGTGACGTTCCCGACGGGTTCGGGCGCGGGCGCGATCATCGCCGCGGACCTTGATGGAGACAACGACATCGACCTC
Organism: uncultured Phycisphaeraceae bacterium; assembly: GCA_964614515.1. GTDB lineage: Bacteria > Planctomycetota > Phycisphaerae > Phycisphaerales > UBA1924 > CAZTPJ01. The sequence goes on from CAZTPJ010000054.1 coordinate 16,621, forward strand.
GCCGTCGCGCTGCAGAACTCGTCCTCCGTGGCGATCTATCTGAACAACGGTGCGGGCACGTTCACGCCCGCAGGGACGATCCCGGTGGGTGATGACCCGCGCGGCCTGATCGTCGCACGCCTCAACGCGGACAACCTGCCCGATCTGGCCGTGGTCAATCGCGACTCCAACAGCGTGACCGTGATGCTCAATCGCGGTGGGGGCGTGTTCACGCCGACGACCTACGCCGTGGGCGAAGAACCGCGCGGCGTCGCGGCGGGCGATCTCAACGGCGATGGCGACATGGACTTGTTCGTCACCAATCATCGCGATCGCAACTTCTCCATTCTTCTGAACAACGGTGATGGCGCGTTCACGCCGGGCGGCACGGTGTCCGTCGGCGGCGGCGTCAGGCCCGACGGCATCGTCTCGGGCGACATCGACGGTGATCAGGACTTTGATGTCGTCGTCGCAACGTCAGACAACAATCTTGCGTTCGCGGCCGTGTTCTTCAACAACAACGGCGTGCTGCAAGGGCCGATCAATCATCCGACAAGCGGCGTGAACCCCGGCGGGCTGGCGCTGGGCGATCTGACGGGCAATCGCGTGCTTGATCTCGTCGTGTCGAATGAGGATTCGGCGAACATCTCCGTCTTCATCAATCCCGGAACCGGCGCGTTCGGCACGCCGCAGATCATCACGACAGGCGTCACGCCCGAGCGGCCGATCATCGCCGACCTCGATCGCAACGGCATCAACGACATCGCCGTCGCCAATCGCGATTCCAACACGACGACGGTGATTCTCAACAGCCGCGAGCGCTGCTATCCGGATTGCGACACAAGCACGGGCCTGGGCGTGCTTGACATCTTCGACTTCCTGTGCTTTGGCAATCGCTTTGACGCGAGAGAGCCGTACGCCTGCGACTGCGATACCTCCACCGGCGCTGGCGTGTGCGACATCTTCGACTTCCTCTGCTTCGGCAACGCGTTCGCGGCGGGCTGCCCGTAACCGCGTGTCCGGGCGCCTCGCCTCTCCGAGGCGGCTTCCTGCCTCCTTCACGGGGTCGCTCCGGCCGATCGCGTCAGCGTGACAGCCGATGCACCCCGATGCTCCCGCACGGCCTTGCGGAAACGCGAGGCCGTCGCATTCACTGTTCCCGCACGATCTCCACGAACCCCCGCGCGATCAGTTGCCGCACGGGGTCTTCCATCGCCGCGACCAGTTCATTGGCATCCACGCCAAACCCGGCCGCGACTTCGGCCGCCAGTTCACCGAGCGTGCGCGAGCCATCGCAGCGCAGCAGCAGTGCGTTGAGATACGCATCGAGGCTGGCCTCATAGGCGATGCCGCGTTCGAGTCGCAGCGTGATCGCCGCCACGCCCCACGCCGAACTTTGCGGGCGCAGTTCATGCATGAGTTGCAGCGCGTCGGCCGGCCGCACGCGCAGCGCCCGCAGTCCCTGCACGCCCGGGGCCTGGTGCAACATCGTTCGCGCGTCGAAACTCGCGGCGATGGCGTCGCCGGCCGGGCCTTTCATGCGTTCGGGCGCATCCTCGGCCGCGAACCAGTTGGATCCTTCGCGTCGCCGCAGCATGATGAGGCCCGCGCTGATCGACTCGATCCGTTCGCGCTCAAAGTACGCCAGCCACGCATCGAGTCGCCGTGAGAACTCCTCCGGATCGTCCGACTCCGTGTGATCGATCCACGTCTCGGCATAGTCGCGGGCCGAGAGCGTCGCGGATCGAAGGACCAGCGCATCACACCCGGACCCGCGCACCCACCCGGCCACGCGATCCTCCCACATCTCGCCGCGCACATGCGCCCAGTTGCAGATCATCTGGGCGAATCCGCCTTCGCGCAGCACGCCCGGCGCTTCGCGCGCCACGCGCTGCGTGATGCCATCCGATGCCGCGCCGCCATCGCGATAGATGTACGTCGTCTCGGGCGAAATCACAAACGGCGGATTCGCGACGATGAGCTCAAACGTCCGCCCCTCCACGGGGGCGAGCAGGTTGCCTTCAAGAAATTCGACGTTGTCGATCCCGCTGAGCCTCGCGTTGAACGTCGCCAGCGAAATCGCCCGCGCGTTGAGGTCCACGCCTGTCACACGCCCCGCGTGCGATGCCGCCAGGAACGCCTGCACGCCGCACCCCGTGCCGATGTCCAGCACGGCCTCCACCGGGCGACGAATCGTCGCGTTGGCCAGCGTCATCGAACTGCTGCCGATCCCCATCACATAGTCCGCGCGCTTGCGGGTCTCGCGCGTCGTCGGCGCATCGACCGCGAGGAAGAATCCGCGAAACGGCAGCAGTTGCACCAGCGGCCGCACGCGATCCCCCTCCATCCGCACCAGCCCCGCGTGAATCAGTTCATCAAGGCTCACGGGCGATGTCGCGCGGGCGACATCATCCGCGCCCGTCGGCACGCACATCAGCCACAGGCGGATCAACGTGCCGAGCCTCCCCGCATCCGCCGCCTTGCGCAGCAGCAGATTCACCGAGCGATCCCGCACGCGAAGCAGGTCGCTCAGACCCGCGGCCTCGAGCACGGCCGCCTCGGTATACGACTCGCGATGCAGCGCATCGCGAAGTCGGGCATAGGTGTCTGGCGAGGCGAACTCGAACATGCGTGATCCGATGATGGCCGTGGGGATGATGAGGATGGGGCGGAAGTGGCCCCGCCGGGATTCGAACCCGGGACCGAGCGATTATGAGTCGCCTGCTCTGGACCGCTGAGCTACAGGGCCGCGGGGGGACAATATGCCCACCGGGCGGCATCCGCACGATGCCCGTGCCATCGAAGTCGTTGGGTGGCATGGCCATCGCTTTGGATGGCTATGTCGAGTCCCCGTGCCATCGAAGTCGGTTCCTCCGACTTCGATGCTCCCGCGCTCTGTGGATGACGGCAATGAAAAACCGTCAGGCATGGATGCCTGACGGTCGTGATGCGAGTGCGCGGGCGATCAGGCCGTGGCGCGGCGGCGACGCATGGCGATGCCCATCGAGAGTCCGAGCAGCGCCAGCGCGGATGGCGCGGGCACGACAAAGTTCGTCACGAGGAAGTTGCCGTTGGTGCCGGCGGTTCCGACCGCGCTTGAGGTCCATCGTGCGGCGAAGTCCACGCCCCAGCCGTTGCCCGGGCCGCCCGAGGCCAACAAAGCGTCCAGCGGCGACTGCGTGGTGGCGCCGGTCTGCTGCGAAAACCGCATCTCAACGGTGAGATCACCGCCGGTGTACAGATACGGCGTGTCAAGGCTCAAGGCTGGCCCGAAGGCGTTGGGCGTGCCACCGAACGAGAAACTCCCGGCCGGGATCTCGAGCGGGCCGCTGCGCACCAGCGTGGAGCCGGCCGTGAAGTTGTCCGCGAAAGTGTTGCTCATCGCCGAGGGAGCCACGCCAGCGCCCATGCGGATCTCCCACGAGGCGTAGTTGGCGTTGACGGGGGGCCACGCCGATGTGCCCGGGCCGTTCAGACGCCACTGCAGCGCCACGATCGGCTGACCGATCAGGCCGGTCAACTGCCCGGCGGCGATGGTCATCTGAAACGTGCGCCCCGCCGCGAGCGTCGTGGTCAACGAAAATACGCCATCACCTTCGACACCAGCGGCGCTGTTGGGAACAACGACATCGGCCTGGGCCGCCCCGACCAGGAGCAGACCCGCCGCACACACAGTACACATCGAACGCTTCATCTCTCGATCTCCTCTGAAGAATGGACCCACAAGCGAGTGAACTCGCTCACGGACGCATGGTAAACGAATTCGAGCCGGGATGCAACCCCCGCCCGGGATTTTTTTGTCCACGATCAACCTCGGCGTCCCAACCACGCCGCCCGATAATCGACGCGAGCGCCGCCACGGCCGCGTCCTGAGCGATGATCTCACCAAGGGCGTGACCACGCTCCCCCCCTTGCACACCCGCATGGCTACAGCATCGCCGAACGCTTGGCTCGCGGCGCCCCGTGGCCGGGCCACGGCGGCGAGCAGGCATGGTTCGTTCAAAACGGCCTTGTTGGCCTGAAAACGGGCCTTGCGTGCCTGAGCCAGGGACTATCCCGCACCCCAAACGGGTCATTTCTTAGCAGAAATGGGTCATCTCTTCGCAGAAACGGGTCATCGCTTCGCAGAAATGGGTCAACGCTTCGCAGAAACGGGTCATTTCTTCGCAGCAACAGGTCATTTCTTCGCAGCAACGGGTCGTCTCTCATCAGCGATGGGTCATTTGTCATCAGAAGCGGTCCATCGCTGGCGAGAATGGGTCCACCGCGCTCCGGCATGAAGCCATCGCCGAGGCCCGAGAACCCGGAACCGCGGTGGGGGCCATCGCTCAAGGTGGGGTGGGTGGGGTGGGGGGGGGAGTTGAAGGTGGTGGGGTGAGTGAGTGGCTGGAGTATGCCGCGTGCTGAGGTCCCGCTGACAGGCGTAACCATGCGGAAACCTCTGCACACGCGCATGGCTACGGCTGCGCCGAAGCCATGGCACCCGGCGATCTGAAGCCCCGACAAGCATGAAGCGTAATGCACGCCAGACACCGACGGACCGCACACCCAAACCGTCACTCAACAGCGATTCTCTCTCAGGCTCGATGCCACCCGCCTATGCGAGGGGGTCGGAATGCCGCCCGCGGCCCTGCTCGGCGGCGGGCCGTGGCGATGCCCGCCGCACAGGCACTATGATGTAAAGATGTTGACAGCACCCATCCGTCCGCGACAGTGTCGCGGTGCAATTGCCCCGGCCACCGGCCCCCGGGAGGGGGCGTTGGGCAGTCGGTTACGGGTCTCGTCGGAACGCTGGCCGCAAGGCGATTGACCTTCTTGAAGGCAGCCGAGTTTCCAAGGAGAAAACGTCATGTCTGGCTTGAGTCATTCGCAACTTCTGGACCAATCGGTGACAAGTGCGATCGAACAGTGTGGTGATGCTACAAACGTGACTCTTGCCGCTATCAAGTCTTACGGCTGTGACTTCGGACCTCACCGCCCCGTCTTTCGTGCTGCGCAGGTAGTCATAGCGGAAACATATCTTATTGAAAATCCATCTCTAAGCGAGGAACACCAGCGCGCAGTTATCAGGATCCGCGAAGGCATTCGAACCGCAGATGGCATGGCAACGCGCATCGACATGATTCGGGCGAGCCTTTACGGCAACTGTCAAGAAAGATCGGCCAACCTCGATCAGTACTTGTCGCAAAGCGTCACTGCTGAAGCGATGAAGCTGTTTGTCAAGAACGGACAAGCACCCGTGGAGGGACTAGTCGCAACGCGACGCATCGGGCTGTGGGTGCTCCTGTTTTGTATGACGACCCGCGGATGCATTGCCGAAGCCATCAAAGACAGCGCGTCGCTTCCGCAAATCAACGGCAGCCTCACGAGGATTGAAAAGGCACTCGGAGTATCATAGAACGACCGTACGCGTGAAGAACGCCTCCGTTCGAAGTAACCCTTTGCGCGGCCGTGCTCTCCCGTCGTCGTTGGTGGGCGGCAAGAGTGGCATGGAATGCCATCATCTCAGGATGTGTTCTAAAACAAAGTACACGTTGTCAAACAGGACGACGGCGGGTGGCATGGCCATCGCTCTGGATGGCTATGTGGAAGTCTCGCGGCCGCCGCAAGATGAGCATAGCCACGCAGAGCCGTGGCCATGGCACCCAAAGGTACTCGGCGAAGCCGCTTTCACCCCCCCGCGCTCCCCTCGCCGCCCGGCAGTGTCATCGACCACGGGTCGAGGTACGTGTCGATGTCTTCCTTGGTGATGGTACGGCCGCTGGTGTCTTTGGTCTGGCCTTTGGCGACGAGTTCGTGGGCGAGTTGGCGGACGGTCTTGCCTTCCTTGAACGCCTGTTTGGCCAGCGCGGCCGAGGCGTCGTAGCCGATGATCGGGACCAGCGAGGTACACATGGCCAGCGAACCCTCGATGAGTTCCTTGCAGCGGGCGGTGTCGGGCTGGAGGCCGTGGAGGGAGGGGTTGTAGGCCGGGTGGCCCGCCACTCCGTGGCGGGTTTCGGGTGCGCCCGCTGCGGAAGCAGAGCCCTCCCTTATGGTCGGGCTTCCTGTCGGCACTGGCCCGCGGAGGCAGTTGTCATCGAGGATCGCGCACGCGCGGGCGAGCAGGTGGATCGACTCGATCAGGTTGTCCGCCATCATCGGCATCGCCACGTTGAGATCAAGCAGCGACCCGACCCCGCCAAGGCCGCCCATCGTGATGGCCGTGTCGTTCCCGATCACCTGGCAGCACGCCATGATGACGGCCTCGCAGATCACCGGGTTGGTCTTGCCGGGCATGATGGAGGAGCCGGGCTGCACGGCCGGGAGGACAAGCTCCCCGATCCCGCACCTCGGCCCGCTGCCCATCAGGCGAATGTCGTTGGCGATCTTTGTGAGACTCACGGCGATGGTCTTGAGATGGCCGGAGGCTTCGACGATGGCGTCTTTGGCGTGCTGGGATTCAAAGTGGTTGGTGGCTTCGCGGAAGGAGAGTGCTGGGTGCTGAGTGCTGGGTGCTGAGGGTTGAGTGCTGAGTGCTGAGGGTTGAGTGCTGAGTGCTGAGTGCTGAGTGCTGGGTGCTGAGTGGGGGGGGATGAGTGTGTCGATGTGCTGTGTGATGTGTTCGGCCACCAGATGGCCGAAGTCCTCGTGCGTGTTGATGCCCGTGCCCACGGCCGTGCCGCCGATGGAAAGTTCCGCGAGCGCCTCAAGCGCACGATGCAGCCGTTCGGCCGCGTGGTGCATTTGCGAGGCGTACCCCGAAAACTCCTGCCCCAGGCGGATCGGCGTGGCATCCTGCAAGTGCGTACGGCCAATCTTCACGATCCTGTCCCATGCGTGCGCCTTCTCATCGAGCGCTGCGGCCAGAGAACGCACGGCCGGGAGCAGTTCGCGGTGAATCTTGACAGCGGCGGCGAGGTGCATGGCCGTGGGGAAGGTGTCGTTGGAAGACTGCCCCATGTTGACGTGGTCGTTTGGGTGTACGCCGCCCTCTTTGAGATACGCGGCATCCTTTGATGATCCGATGGGCTTGTTGCGCGCCAGGCACACGAGATTCGCGATGACCTCGTTGGCGTTCATGTTGGTCGATGTGCCCGATCCGGTCTGAAAGACATCGATGGGGAAGTGCCGCCGCCACCCGCCGTGATCGGGAAGTCCGGCGGCGATGATGCGACATGCGGCGATGATCGCGTCCGCGCGGGGTTTGTCGAGTCGATTGAGTTTCGCGTTGACGGCCGCGGCGGCGCTCTTGATCGCGGCATACGCGGCGATGATTTCGAAGGGAACCGGCCGTCCCGAGACGGGGAAGTTCAGGACGGCGCGTTGCGTGGAAGCGCCATAGAGGACGTCGGCTGGGATGGGCATCTCGCCCATGGTGTCTTTTTCGATGCGTGTGTCGGGCAAGGAAAGGCTCCGGAACGGGTGTGTGTGCGGGATTCTAGGGGGATTGTTCGCGGGGCTTGGGGCGATGCCGCAACCTCGCGGGAGTTGAGGCGTATTGTTTTGGGATGCCGCGGTGAGGTGAGATGCATGGCCGATGGCACCATGGCACTCGAAGCCGCCGCGGCCGATGGGCGCGCCCATTGCGGGCGGGCACGCTCGACACCCAAACGGGAAAGGACCAGACATGACGTGGGCAACAAGCCGGATGATGGCGTGTGTGGCGATGGGACTCGTGACGGTCATGGCGCCCGCGGCCGTGGCGCAGTCATATCCGCCAAGCCCGCACATGAAGTTGGAGCGCCAGCGCGAATGGACGCTGAAGGTGACGGTAAACCTTCGCGCGTGGGAAGAGCGTGATCGTCGCGGCATGCCCGTGGTGGATCCGTTCGAGTTCGAGCAGGCGGCCGTGGCGGCCAACAAGAAACCCCTGCTCCTTCCCGCATTTTGGCTCGCTGGGTGCAGCAGTTGAGTGATCCAAGCCGTAATCGCTTTGCCGTTCTCTTTTATCTCGACAAGTTGGTCTCCTACAAAACCTCTTATAGCGACGAGGAACGGGAATGCCTCTTGTGGCTGGAAAAAATCATTGAGAAC
>CAZTPJ010000055.1:0-24349 GCA_964614515.1 uncultured Phycisphaeraceae bacterium
GCACCAGTCGCCCGCCGTCCGCGAGCGCCGGCGAACGCGGGAACAGGCTGGCCGTGTGTCCATCGTCACCGAGCCCCAGCAGGACGAAGTCCAATCGGTCGTGTCCCTTCTCGCGCCAGGCGAGGGTCTGCTGAAGTTCCTGTTCATATGCGGCGTCGGCGTCATCGCGCGTGGCGTGGATCGGGTGGACTTGATGCGCTGGAATGTCGGATTGCGTCACGATCAGGTCGCGGATCATGCCGAAGTTGCTCGCGGGATCATCGAAGGGCACGCGGCGCTCATCGACGATCCACAAGTGCGTTCGCGCCCACGGAAACTCTCGCAGCAGCGGGTCATACATCAGCCGTCGATACAGCCCCTGCGGCGTCGATCCCCCCGACAGCGCGAGATGAAAGTCGCCAAAGACCCGCACGCAGTTTCGCGCATGGATCATCATGTCGGCCGACACGGCGTCGATGAGTTCATCCTCGGTTCGTCGCGTTACGACCACGCCGGAGAGGCGCGGGTGCGGTGGGGGGGACGGGCCGTCATCCCGTGCGGCCGGGTCGATGAGTTCATACACCGACTCGGCGTTGATCGCGGGGTCGTTGTTGTCGCGATCGGCGGGTTGTCGCGTGGCGTCATCGATCATCGCGAGTTCCGTTGGGACGTGGAGGGGCGGTTGGATTGTGCCACGCCATTTTCTCGCGGGCGAGGAGGGCATCCGCGCCCGGCGGACCCCACGAACCCGGGCGGTACTCTTCGATCCCCGCGCGAAGGGCTTCGCTGTCGAGCAGGGGCTGGCAGATGCTCCATCCGCCTTCGACTTCTTCCTTGTGTTTGTACAGCGTGCGGTCGCCGCGCATCGCATCGAGCAGCAGCGGGCCATACGCCTCGATCGGCTCGCCGCCGAAGCGGTCCACATAATCGAGATTGAGGTCGGCCGTGTCGATCGCGAGCGTGTTGCCCGGAACCTTGCCGCGCACGCGAAGGGAGAGGCCCTCGCTTGGGGCGATGTTGATGATGAGTTGATTGGGCTGGAGCGATTCGAGCGGGCGTCCGAGTCGCGTGAAGAGGTTCACCGGCGGATTGCGGAACTGAATCACGACCTCCGTGAGTTTCCGCGCCATCTTCTTGCCGCTGCGAAGGAAAAACGGCACGCCAGCCCAGCGCCAGTTGTCGAACTCGACGCGCATCGCGACAAACGTCTCGGTCCGCTTCGCCGGGTCCACGCCATCGAGTTCCGCATACGCCGGCTCGCCCGTGCGAGAGTCCTTTCCATATCGACCCAGCACCGCCGACTTGTGTGCCTCGCCCGGCTTGACGATCCGGGCGCATGAGAACAACTTGATCTTCTCACGCATCACCGCCTCGGCCTCAAATATCGGCGGCGCCTCCGTCGCCACCAGCGCCATCACCTGAAACAGATGACTCTGCACCATGTCGCGCAGCGCCCCGGCCGCGTCATAAAACGTCCCCGCACGCGAGCCGACGCCGATGTCCTCCGCGGCCGTCACCTGCACATGCTCCACGTGCCCGCGATTCCAGATCGGCTCAAAGAGCGAGTTGGCAAACCGCAGCACGAGAATGTTCTGCACGAGTTCCTTGCCGAGGTAGTGGTCGATGCGGAAGATGGCCTCTTCTTCAAAGACGCGGCCGAGCGCCCGGTTGAGCGACCGCGCGCTCTCAAGATCGACACCGAAGGGCTTTTCGACGACGATGCGCTGCCACGGCGTCTCGCTCGGGTTCAGCGAGCACCAGCGCTTGCCCTCGAACACCAGCCCGGCCAGACCGATGTTCTCGATGATGGGTTCATACAGCGAAGGGGCCACGGAGAGATAAAACAACAGATTCGCGCCGTGGTCCTTCGCGATGTTGTGCTCGCGCGCCAGCGATGTCAGCCGTTCGGCCAGCGGCGGATACGACTCAGCCTTGACGGCGTCGCCCGCGTAATAGTGAACGATCTTCGCGAACGCGTCCCACTCCGGGCGTTTCATGTCCCCCGCGATCTTGCCCGTGGACTCGCGAAGGCGATCCCGGAACTCGTCATCGGTCATGGTCGTTCGCGAGACACCGAGGATGCAGAACTTCGCGGGCAACTGCCCGCGGCGATGCAGGTCAAACAGGGCCGGAATCAACTTGCGCCAGGCAAGATCGCCCGAGGCGCCGAAGATCACCAGGATGCACGGTTCGGGCAGGGCGGCTGGATTCATGCCATCATGCTACGGCCCAAGCGGCCTATCGTCCTGCATCATGGATGCAGCCGTCCGCATCATCGACGCCAACGCCAACCGGGCGCGAGAGGCCCTGCGCGTCATGGAGGATGCCGCACGCTTCGCCCTCGACGATCAGGAAGTCTGCACGCAACTCAAAAAACTCCGCCACGACCTCCGCACGGCCCTGGACAGCCTCGGACTCGACCGCTCGCGACTCGTCGCCCACCGCGACACGCTCAACGATGTCGGCACCGGCGTCTGGACCGCGCAGGAACTCCGCCGCACCGGCGTCGGCAGCGTCGTCAAGGCCGCCGCATCGCGACTCACCGAGGCCCTGCGTTCCATCGAAGAGACGGCCAAGACCCTGCGTGAAGATGAAGAGAGCGATCAGGCGATTCGCCTGATCGAGTCGATCCGCTACGCCGCGTACACGATCGAGCGCCGGCTCGTGCTCGCGTTCGGCACCGGGCGATGCCCGCAGTGGCGCGTGTGTGTGCTCGTGTCCGAGTCGCTGTGTACGAAACTCAGTTGGGAGGATGTGACGCGCGAGGCCGTCGCGGCCGGAGCGGATTGCGTCCAACTCCGCGAAAAGGGTTTTGGCGACAAGGAACTGTTGCGGCGGGCGCGGCGATTTGTGGAGATTGCGCGTGCGGCCGGGGCGTCGGCGATCATCAACGATCGCCCGGATGTGGCGATTCTGGCCGAGGCCGACGGCGTGCATCTCGGGCAAAGCGATCTGCCGCTCGATGATGTTCGACGGTTGCCCGGTGGTGAGGATTTCTTCGTCGGGGCGTCCGCTTCGAATCTTGACGAGGTTCGTTTCGCGGTGCAACATGGCGCGGATTACTTCGCCGTGGGCACGATGTTTCCATCGACCACGAAGGCCAAGCCGACGATCACCGGGCCGGGCCTCGTGCGCGAGGTCCGCGCGATGGCCGTGCTGTCCGCTCGACCGATGCTCGCCATCGGCGGCATCACGCCGGCGAACGTGAGTTCACTTGTCGAGGCGGGGTGTCCCGGCGTGGCGGTGTCGGGGTGTGTGTGCGGGGCGGAGCATCCGGGCGACGTGGTGCGTGTGCTGGTTGAGGCGCTCACGTCCGCGCCCGAGCCTGAACCGCCGGAAGATTCCGAATCAACGGTGTAGCGAGCGGTGTGCTACGAGACATACGCAGCCAGGCGCTCGACGATCTCATCAACATCGCGCCCATGGGTGTCAATCGTGTGGTCGGCCAGGCTCGTATACGTCGGCCCGCGCTCGGCGATGACCTCGGGCACTTCATCAATCGGATCGCGCCCGGTCAGACTTGGGCGTCCGCTGAGGTCCGCGCTGCGCAGCCGCTCCTGCAACACGTCGGCTGGCGCTGAAAGATAAATGATGAAGGCTCGCCCGGCCAGACGCGCATCAGCCAGCCTCGCTCGAGCCGCGGGCGTCATCGGCGCGCCGCCGCCGAGCGCGATGATCGAGGGCGCACGATCCAGCACGTCGCGCAGCACGTCCAGTTCCGCCTCGCGGAACGCCGCCTGGCCGTGCGATGAGAAGATGTCCGCGATCGTCGCGTTGTCGAAGCGTTCGCGGACGAGTTCATCGAGGTCGACCAGCGGTCGATGGAGTTTCCGTGCGACGAGGGCGCCGAAAGTGCTCTTGCCCGCCGCGCGTGGGCCGATGAGGATCAGGTGGGGGATGGGCGCTGGCATGGTTCGCGCCTCCGCAGCCGTGATGCGCCGGTCAGGCGCGGGACATGTACGAACCGTCGGATGTGCTCACGCGAATCGTCTCGCCGATCGCGATGAACGCCGGGACTCTGGTCTTCAGGCCGGTCTCGAGCGTGGCTTCCTTGAGTTGATTCGTGGCGGTGGCGCCCTTGATGCCCGGCGGGGTGTCCGTCACGACGAGATCGACGGTGGATGGCAGTTCGAGCGAAATGGGGTTGCCCTCGGAGCAGAGGACGATGACCTGCGTGTTGGGGCGCAGGAACTTGAGCGAATCACCGAGCACATCCTTGGGCATGAGATACTGCTCATAATTCTCGGTGTCCATGAAGGTTGCGCCCGAGCCGTCGGAGTACAAGTATTCCATCTGCCGTCGATCGAGTTCAACGACTTCCATGTCATCGGCGGGGTTGAATCGCCGTTCGAGGGTCTTGCCGCTGGCGATTTCCTTGAACTTGAGTTGAATGAACGCGCGCAGGTTGCCCGGGGTTCGATGCTCATAGCCCGTGACGACGGACAGTTTGCCGTCGACTTTGATGCCAAGACCCGGACGCAGATCAATCACCTTCATATACGCTCCAGAGGCATAGACTGTGTGACTCACCCGTAAAGGGGACCAATCGTAGGCGATGCGGCGCGAACGCGGAACAGATGGAGTTCCAGCCGACACGCCCGACACGACAGGAGGCCCAAACATGACGATCACACGACGAGCGTTCCTGGCGACCGGAGTGGCGGCGACGGGGCTGGCGGCGCTGGGTCCGACGGCCTTTGCGCGAGGCGGCCGATTTCGGCTGGCCGTGGGCGCGGAGCCTTACTTCGAGTGGAAGGATCTCGGCCGTGGCGCACATGTGGCCGTGGGCGAGGGCGGCAACGCCCTGCTTGCGGCTTCGGCTGGTCGCGCGTTGCTTGTGGATTGCAAGAACGCGCCCTTTGGCGAGACGCTTCGCCGTGAAGCCGAGTCGCACGGCACGAAACTCACGCACATCATCAACACACACCATCACGCCGACCACACGGGCGGGAACTCGGCGTTCGCACGCTCGATCCCGCTCTTTGCGCACCCCAATGCCCGCAACCGCGTGGTCCAGCAACTCGATCGATACAAGGCTGGCATCACCGGCGGCATGGCACAGATCGCCCGCTCGCAAAGGCCGGGCAAAGACGCCGCACTCGAAGACGCCAAACGACTCGCGGAGATCGTCAATGATCTCACGGCCGACGACTTCGCACCCACCGAAGCGCTGTCTTCGAATGAATCCCTTCGCGTCGGCGACTTGACCGTCGTCGTGCGACACTTCGGCGCGGGACACACCGACAACGACGTCATCATCCACATCCCCGAACTCAACATCGTCCATATGGGCGACCTGCTCTTCCACGGCCTGCACCCATACTGGGATGACACGGCCGCGCCCAGCAGCACCGGATGGATGGAGTCATGCCGCCGTGCCGCCGCGATGTGCAACGATGAGACGGTCGTGATTCCGGGCCACGGGGAGTTGACCGATGTGTCCGGGATTCGCGGGCAGATGGCGTATTTCGAGGCCGTTCGCGCCGCCGCGGGCGAGGCGAAAGAGAAGGGAACCACGCGCGAGGACTTCCTGAAGATCGAGTTGCCGATTTTTGAAGGTCGTGGCTTCGCGCAAGTCAAACCCCGCGTGCTCGGCGGCGTGTATGACGAGATCGTCGGAGCACAGTGAGCGAGTCTCGGGTACCTCGCCACTCCGTGGCGAGTGCCGCGTTGACGCATCCGGTCGCGAACCTACCCTTCGCACATGCCAACACTGCCCGATCGCGCTGCGCTCGCCAGGTCCATCGCCGAAGCCTCGCTGCTTCGCGGCGACTTTGTGCTGCGCTCCGGCCGTCGCTCGACCTATTACCTCGACAAGTACCTCTTCACAACGCGTCCTGAAGTCCTCGCGCCGCTGTGCGCCTTGTTCGCCGAGCGGATCGAACGCATCGAATCGGAAGTCGGCAAGCGGGCCACGCGCCTGGCCGGCGCGGAACTCGGCGGCATTCCCCTCGTCACCGGCGTGGGCCTGCACCTCAATCGACCCTTCGTCTTCATCCGCAACGCGAAGAAGGACTACGGCACGGCCCGCCAACTCGAAGGCGCGCTCAACGCCGGCGACGCCGTCATCCTTCTCGAAGATGTCGCCACCACGGCGGGTCAGGCGCTTGAGGCCGTGGGCGTGCTCAAAGCCGCCGGCGCGAACGTGCTGGCGGTCATCGCGGCGATTGATCGACAGGAAGGCGCGCGGGAGAACATGCAGGCGGCGGGACTGCGATTCGAAGCGCTGTTCACCAAGTCCGATCTGGGTATCGCGGAGTGAGAGATTGCTCCAGACGGTGGCACGGGCGTCTCGCCTGTGCGCATCGGCCTACTGCAAGCCTTTGATGCGTTCCAGCACGATCGTCCGCTGCGATTGATCGAGAAACGCGACGACCGAGAGGCCGAGCATGAGTTGATCGCGCTCCGACGGACGCGCCCGCGTGCGTTCGACAAACTCGCCAACGATGGCCGCGATGCGCTGCTCCTGCTGATCCGTCAGTTCAAGGTCGGCGAGGAGCAAGTTGAGTACGAGTTGCCCGGACTCAGCCTGTCGGCGAAACGACCGCTCAGCCTCTTCGCCGAAGAGTTCGAAACTCTCGGCGATCGCCGCACCGACAGCGCCGCGCGGCCGCCCGTCATCGCCCGGCTCATCCTTCCTCACACGCACGACTTCACGCCAGTACTCGCGCATGCGCTGTTCGAACTCACGACGATTCTCCGCCAGCAGCGCCTGCCTGATCTGTCTGCGCAGCGTGCCATCCTCCGACAGCGGACGCAGTTTTTCCAGCAGTTGAACGCCGAGCGTCAGTTGATCGAGGCGATCGCCCGTTTCCCCGGCCGTGCCGAGTTGGGTCAGCAGCGCGAGATTCGACGCGATGATGCGATCAAGACGCCTGGCCCTCTCCATCAAGATCGCGTCCACGGCCGCACGTTCGGCGTCGCTGAGCGTCATGGCGCTGACGGCGAGTTCCTCGGGACGGGCATCGGGCCTGCGCATCTGGCCGTGGAAGTCGGTCGTACCTGGGCCGTCCTCGTGAACGGGTGGCCCGGCGAGGAGGTCGGGGGCATCCTGGGCGATGGCCGGTGTGCCGGTCAAGACGCTCATCGCGATCGCCAACACACTGACGCTGCACCGAAGCATGTCAAACTCCTGTGCGAGACCCGGAAACTACAGTCCCCATACGACGATCGCGACGATCAACGCCACGACCACCAGCCCGACCGTCACCGCGACCCACGGGGGCGACTTCTTCCCCCCCCCTGCGAGCGCTTCGCCGCATTGATAGCACACTTCAGCATCGTCATAGAGTGTCACGCCGCAGGATGGACATGTGGTGGTGACATCGCTGAACCGTTCGATGTCCTCCTCACTGGGAAACTCGTCGCGTTCGTTTCGCCGGGGCCTGGCCTGATACTTCACAACATCCCCGGAAACTGCCCGCCGACGCCGCACGATCGCTCCGTCGGGCTGGTCATCCAATGGCCGATTGTCGCGAGAAGGCGTCATGGTGAGATTCTAGGGTGCGTCACCGGGCAACTCCTACACTCCCATCATGCCGCCCGACGCATCGCTCACGCCCGAGGAGGTTCGACGCATCGCCCGCCTTGCGCGCCTCGACATCCCCGATTCGCAGGTCGACGACCATCAGCGAAGGCTCGGCGCGATCATCGAGTACGCACGGCGGCTCGATGCCCTCGATCTCGACGCGGTCGATCCGATGCCGACGGTTGCTTCGACGATTTCCTCGGCGATGAACGAAGAGGATGTTCCGGGCGAGATGCTGTCGCGCGACGTACTGATGAACCTCGCGCCGGTGGTGGAGCCGCCGTATCTCGCAGTGCCGAAGGTTCACGATGAGGGTCACGCCTGAGACATGCATGATGACCACGCCCGCGCCCACGGCCCGACAGATTCGCGATTCGGTGGCGTCGTGGCCCGCGGCCGCGCCCGAGGCGATCGAAGCCGCGGTCGATCAGGTGTCGCGGCGCGACGCGGAACTCCATGCGTTCACGCAGGTGTTCGCCGATGAAGCGAGGCGAGATGCGCGATCGCTGCACGCCGCGCTCGCGGGCGGCGCCCATGCCCCCCCCCTCGCGGGCGTTCCCATCGCCATCAAGGACAACATCTGCACCACTCGCGGCCGCACAACGTGCGCAAGCCGATTCCTCGAAGACTACCGCTCGCCGTTTGACGCGACGGCCGTTCGCAAACTTCACGATGCCGGCGCGATCATCCTCGGCAAGACGAACCTCGACGAGTTCGCGATGGGTTCATCATGCGAACATTCCGCGTTTGGCCCGACGCACAATCCGTGGGATGTGTCGCGCACGCCGGGTGGATCGTCCGGCGGCTCGGCGGCGGCGGTGGCGGCGGGCCTCGTGCCCATCGCGCTCGGGTCGGACACGGGCGGCTCGGTTCGTCAGCCGGCGGCGATGTGCGGCGTGATCGGGCTCAAGCCGACGTATGGGCGAGTGTCGCGGTTCGGCCTCGTGGCGTTCGCGTCAAGCCTGGATCAGATTGGGATCCTGTCGCGCACGGTGGCGGATGCGGCGATCGTGATGCACATCATCGCCGGGCACGATCCGCACGATGCCACAAGCGCTGATCGCCCCCCCCCTGACACGTTGTCGCTCCTCGAAACGCCCGTGGATGCCTTGCGCATCGGTGTGCCGCGACAGGTTCACAGCGATGCGAATCATCCGGCCGTGACCACAGCGCTGGCCGAGGCGATGCGCATCTTCGCCGACCTGGGCGCGACGATCGTGGACATTGACCTGCCCCATGCGGATTACGGCATCGCCGCGTATTACCTGATCGCGTGCGCGGAGGCGTCATCGAATCTCGCGCGATATGACGGCGTTCGCTATGGACATCGCGCAGCGCTCGCCAAGGATGCCACGCTCGAAGACATGTATGTCAAATCTCGCACCGAGGGGTTCGGCGCGGAGGTGCAGCGCCGCATCATGCTCGGGACGTATGTCCTGAGCGCGGGGTACTACGACCAGTTCTATCAGCGAGCCATGCGCACGCGACGACTCATCCACGATGACTTCGCCCGCGCCTTCGCCGCGCCCGGGCCGGCGTGTCACGCCATCCTCATGCCCACCACGCCAACGCCCGCGTTCAAACTGGGTGAAAAACTCGACGATCCACTCGCGCTGTATCTTCAGGACCTGTACACCGTCGGCGTGAACCTCGCGGGATTGCCCGCGATCAGCCTGCCCGCGGGGTTCGCGGATGTTGATGGGGTGCGGCTGCCCACGGCCGTGCAACTCATCGCCCCCCCCTTTCAGGAATCCGCGCTGCTACGGATTGCGCGGATGTTCGAGCGGGGAATAGACGCCGGGCGCGGGGTCTGACGCGGCTGTGCCACTGGCGGTTCATCCGCCAGTGTCTTCACCTCTGCCCGACGCACTGGCGGTCAAGCCGCCAGTGGCACAACGAGACGCCTGTGTCGTGGCCGGCGCGTCACATCCCCGCGACGCGCGTCAGGATCATCAGCACGGTGAAGGCCATCGCATTCTGGCAGAAGTGGGCCGTGATGGGCGCGATCAGCGACCCGCGCCACTCGCGCAGGCACGCGAAGATGAAGCCCAGCGCCATGATCGGCGGAATCAGCGGCAGTGGATAGGCATGAATGATCGCAAACACAAACGCCGACGCCACGCTCGCGATCAGGAACCCCCCCCTCGTGCGCAGCCACGAGAACAAGCCGCCACGAAACACCGTCTCCTCCACCACCGGCGCCCAGATCACCACCAGCGACAGCAGCAGCAGCATCTCCAGCAGATTGGTCGTCGCGGCCATGTCCAGCACCGGATTTTCCGGCGCTGGCGGCCCCGGTCGCCCCGTGACTTGCTCAATGATCTTCATCAGGATCAGCGAGAATACCGCGCAGACGATCATCACCGGCAGGCCCGCCAGCCACCCGCACACGCCCGCGCCGATCTCCTTCATCACGCCTTCACCGCGATGCCACCCCATGCTGCGCCGGCGCACCTCGGCATCCCCCCCCCTGAACATCGGCCAGAGCACCACCAGCGCAAGGCTCCATTGCAAACCAAGCGCCGTCAGGCCAACCACGGACTCGGCCAGGCCGAATACATCCGTCATCACCATCGCCGCGAGTTTCACGCACAACATCCCGACGAGCAGCAGCACGAGCATCTCGAGCATGGCGGGTGAATCGACGCGCGGCGCGGGTCGCGCCATCACGCGCCCGCGCGCCAGCATCAACAGGAACACCACCAGCAACACCAAACCCGTCAGCAGCGCGCCCAGCAGCGCAAGACCGCCAAACGTCAGGAGCACGGCCAGCAGTTGCGCCCGCGCAATCAGCGCCGCGCGCACCGGTTCGGTGTCCGCCTGCCCGTGCGTCAGCGCGATCTCGCCGAACCAGCGAAGATCTTCCGCGAGCCGCTCCCGATCTTCCGTCGTGAGCGTGCCGCCTTCGCCGGCATACAGCGCCGACAACCGATCCACATGCGCCAGCACCGCTTCCTTCGTTTCATTCTCCGGCCAGGTGTTCGCCTCCGCGCGAACTTCTTCCAACCGTTCCGCCCCCGCTTCGGGTCCGATCGTCTCGGCGGCGAATGCGGCAAGCCGCAGCCGATCCGCCGACGTCTCGGCAAACCCATCCATGAGATCAAGGCTCTGCGCCGCGAGGCTACCTCCCGCTCCGCGTCCGAACCGATCCAACGCGAAGTAAATGGGACCAAGCAGATCGAGCGTCGAGTTGCTGGACATCGCGAGCGCTGATGCGCCGCCCGCTCCCCCCCCCTTGCTCGCGCTGCCCGTCAGCGATGGACGTTGCAGGATCGCCATCACCACCACCAGCAGCACGGCCGCGAACACCAGCGCCGGCGATGATCGTCCCCCGTGCCCGGACAGACGTCCACGGCCGGGAGGCGCGTTCCCCGTGTCCAAGGTTTCCCCAAACGGCATCTGATCGCGTTCCATGAGCCAACATCTTCGGCGTTTCGACCCTTCTCTGCCACCAGAAGCCCTCCGGTTGCCCAAAGAGCCGACCGCGCGAGCGGTCGATGTCTTGGCGCTCCTCCCCCGACCCTTGCCCGACCGCACCCTCCCGCCTACTCTTGTCCCTCGGCGAGCGCTCCTGCCCGCCTTCGTACCGAATCTTGTCGGCCCCACGGCCGACCCGCCCCGCCCGGCAGGCGGCGAGATCGTTCCCGGCGTCGTGACGCCGATGGGGTTTGCCATGAGCCTGAGACGACAGACCTGGTTCGCCAAAGCGGGCGAAGTGCAACAGAAGTGGCATGTCATCGACGCCACCGACATTCCCCTTGGACGTCTCGCGTCAGACGTCGCGATCGTGCTCATGGGCAAGCATCGCCCGGAGTACACGCCGCACGTCGATACCGGCGACTTCGTCATCATCACCAATGCGAGCAAGGTCGCCCTCACCGGCAAAAAGGCCGAGCAGCGGATCAAACTTCGCTATTCCTATCACCCCGGCGGGCTGAAGGCTGAGTCCTACGGCCAGTTGCGCGAGCGACGGCCGGAACGGCTCATCGAAGATGCCGTCAAGCGCATGCTTCCCAAGAATCGTCTCGGCCGTGTGATGCTGAGCAAACTCAAGGTCTATTCAGGTTCTGAACATCCGCACCAGGCGCAGCAGCCCGCCGAGATGACCGTCTGATGTGATTTCACTCGGATCGAGTGGGGCAGGCGTCCCGCCTGCCTCCGACCGCGACCCGCGACCACACGCAAGCATTCAAACATGATGCGAGTACGAGCATGACAGAGCAGACCACCCCCGTTCTTGATCCCGGTTCCACTGCTTCAGCGCCGAAGCCCAAGCAGATGACGCGACAACTTCGCGACCCCGTCGCGCCAGACAAGCACGGCTGGTGGTGGGGAACGGGTCGACGCAAGACGGCCGTGGCCCGCGTTCGCATGCGCATCGCCGAGGGTGAGGGGAGCGTGACGGTCTACGGCAAGACCGGCAAGGCCAAGCCCGTCGAGGTCTACTTCGCCGAAGAGCGCGACCGCGCCGACGCCGTCGCCCCGCTGAAGCTCACCAACACGTTCGGCAAGATGGAAATCCATGTGCGCTGCCACGGCGGCGGGTTCATGGGACAGGCCCAGGCCGTGCGCCTCGGCGTCGCCAGAGCCTTGCGTGACTATGACCCGACGCTTGAGGGTTCGCTCCGCGACGCGGGTTTCCTCACGCGCGATCCGCGCGAAGTCGAGCGCAAGAAGTACGGCCAGGCTGGTGCCCGCCGTCGCTTCCAGTTCTCCAAGCGATAATCAGACCGCGCACCACAGAGTACGAACGACAGAGCACGAAGCGCGAGCGAGTGTCTTGGCTTTTACCTGCGCAGGACACGCCGCGCCGGCAAGTGTTCATGGCCCTCGTTCCCCCAGAACACGCCGCCTCCGCAACCATCCAGATTCCGCACGGCCCCGCAATACCCGGCCGTCCCCGCGACATCGGGCAGTGAGGATCCATTCGCCGCCGTACGCGCTGGGAGCCGATTCCGCCTTGCACCGCGCGTGCGGCGTGCGACATAAACGGGACACGCGCTCACCGAATCGAGGGACGGTGGCGCGTTGTTCCTTTGGGCGCTCTCCACTCCCGGCCCGACAGTCTCGCCTCCGCGCAACGCCGCTTCGCTCGGCGATCGTCGATCACGTCATCACAGTTTCGCAACCCTCCAGGCCCGACAATCCAGAGCGATTGTCGGGGAACACCGATCCGAACACGAAGCGCACACAAGTGTCCGACCGTTGCGAGCCAGTGTACCATCTCCGACGTGCCCCGATCGTGCCGCCTCGGCATGTTCGCGCCACGCGCCTCGGCAACTGGGGCGACATCGCCACCGACGCCGACGGCAACGGCACGTACGCCACGGCCGAGACCGAGGAGCGGTCTCATAACGCGGCCAACGAGATCACGAGTCTGGAGCCGGCGGGTTCGGGTCCGCCGCCGGCCGTGCCTTTCGTGTATGATGACAACGGGAACATCGGGAGCCGTGGCCGTCGCTTTGGATTCGCGATGCAGGGGCTGCGGTACCGTCGGCACTTCGGCGTCCCGAATCTGTGAGGCGATTGACACCCACGGGAGAAATGAAATGACGATCGACCGGGACAACGACCACCCCGGAACACCAAGATCGGCGGCCGATCTTGGTGGCACGACGAGAGATCATCACAATGCCACCCCGCCGAGGCATATGTGACCATGTCCCGTAACATCTACACTTTGGCAGTGGTTACCAAACGCTTCCTGCGGGAACTCGAAGAGGGCCTTGCTCGCGCCGCGGGGGCTGAGCAGTTCGAAGTCTGCGAAGGTCTTCTGCGCAATGCGTTGGTGTATCCACATGTGGATGTGGCGTTCTATGCTTCCTTCATGGACGGGTGGTCTCGAAGCCATGAAACGATCCTGGACCATGCAATTCGTCGAAAGCGGGAGGTACCGGGCGAGGTGTCGCGACTCTTCCACGACCTGTCTCAAATCGGATATGCGTCGTGTGAAGCTCCTGTTGCGTCCGCAATTGCGGAATTCGTAAAAAGCCACAAATCGCTACTCAATCGACGCGCACTTAACGACTACGCACAAATCATGCTACTGGCTGCACTTGAACCGTGGGCGGGTTTTGTTGTGGAAACGAAGTGCGTGGGAATCATGCTTCTGACAACCGTCGGTCCGTCATATGACGACGATGAATTCCCCCAGGAATAAATGACAAGGGGAGTTCGCGTATGATGACAACGGGAACATCGCCAGCCGTGGAGCGAAGAAGTATGTGCATGACGCGTGGAACCGGTTGACGCGCGTGGCCTGGGAAGTCGATGAGGTGACGGAGATCACGGTGGGCGAGTACGAATACAACGCGCTGCACTGGCGGACGGTCAAGCGGGCCAGCACGGCCGAAGTGCCCGAAGAGGAAAGCGGCCCGGACCAGCAGCGCGTGATGTACTACGACGCGGCGTGGCGGTTCGTGTTTGAGGTTGACGTCCTTCGCTTTCAGAACCTCTTCGTCGGTTGTCGGACGTAACCGCGAGAGCCGCGGCCGTGCATGACATCACCGAGCACCAGCGCGGGATCGCTTACCTCCCGGCTTTGAAGAACGTCTTGAGCGCTTTGTGGATGTCTTCGCGGCCGTCGATCTTTGACGTGACGACGCGCGGGCGTCCTTCTTCGTCAGGCAGGCCGTTGGGGAACGCTTCGCGCACGACGTTGAGGAAACTGCCGCTGCCGTAGGCGCTGGTGACCTGACAATATCCGAAGAGGTTCGCGCCGGGCAACAGGTGCTGATCGAGGATCTTGATCGACTGGCGGTTGTCAGCCTCGGATGAGTTGTCGCCATCGGAGAAGTGGAAGAGGTAGATGTTCCAGTCCTCGGGGTTGTAGTGTCCGCCGAGCAACTGCGCGCAGCACTCGAACGCCGACGAGATCCGCGTGCCGCCATCCTCGCGGATCGAATAGAACGTCTGCTTGTCAACCTCCGCCGCGCGAACATCATGCACGATGTACCGGCTCTCGATGCCCTCATAGTTCCGCCGCAACCATGTGTCGATCCAGAAGGCCGTCAGACGCACGAGTTCCTTCTGCTCATCGCCCATCGAACCAGACACATCCATCATGTACACGATCACGGCGTTGGACTGCGGGCTTTTGATCTCGTTCCACGAGCGATATCGCAAGTCGTTGCGAACGGGCACGATGATCGGACGGTTGGGGTCATACGTCCCCATGGACATCTCGCGCTTGAGCGCTTCGCGATACGTGCGCTTGAAGTGTCGCAGCGATGCCGGGCCGACGGGACGGATGCCGGAGTACTTGTCCTTGACAGTCGTCAGGCGATGACGGCCCTTGGGCTCGATGCGCGGCAGTTGCAGTTCTTCGCCGAGGATGTCGGCGAGTTCTTCGAGCGAGACATCGACTTCGAGAATGTGCTTGCCCTGCTGCTCACCGCCGCCCGGCCCCCAGCCCGGTTGGCCCTGGCCGTCACCCTCGCCCTCACCCATGCCCACGCCGCCGGCGTTGTCGCCGTAGCGGATCGTCGGGATGTCGATGTCGTGAATGGGAATGCTGACGTACTTACGGCCTTCGCGTCCGATCAACTCGCCGCGCGACAGGAACTCACGCAGATCCTTGCGGATCTTGCCGCGGATGATCTGCCTGAATCGCTGCTGTTCCTGTTCGATCTTCAGAACCATGATGCCAGTCCGTTGGCGAGCGGCCGTGGCCTGTCCCACGCGACCACAGTGCGTGTGAAGGCTGTTTATGGGATTCTAGGGTTTTTCGGACCGGCTGGCGTGCGCCACGTCCGGCATCCCCTCAGATCCCATGACTACATACGTCCATAACCATCGGACGGATCTGGGTGGGGCGTGACCGAGGGCAAAACATGCTCGCGCCGTGGCGGAACGACCCGGCGTTACCGTGCCGGGGCGCGGCTGCACGCGGATGTGACTCAGATCACCGCCGCCAGCGCGGCCACGGCATCAAACGCTCCGAACGCGATCATCCAGAGGTACTGCGAACCGAAGACGATCAACGCGATCACCGCGACAAATCCGATGGTCATGGCGTTCGGATGGTTGATGAGCCTGGCGTAGCCGGCATCGAAGTTGGCAAGAATCCGAGAGCCGTCCAGCGGCGGAACAGGGAGCATGTTCAGCACGATCAGCGCGATGTTCAACGCGCCCCCGAGTCGCAGGAACGTGGCGAAGTTCGACGCGAACGGTTCGCCCACGTTCGCGATGCGCACGATGGTCGTCCACACGATGTACGCGATCAGACAGAGAATCGCCAGACCTAGATTCATCGCCGGCCCCGCGCCGGCGACGATCGCGTCGTCATAGCGGCCCCGGAAACGGTGCGGGCTTACCGGCATCCGCCCGAACGCGACGCCCACGAGCGCGAACATGATGATGCTGGCCGTGCCCATATGCACGATCGGGTTCCACGTCATGTGCCCCGTCTCGATCGGTGTCCGGTCGCCGCAGCGGATCGCCGCCCACCCATGCGCCAGTTCGTGCAGCGTGATTGAGCCGATCAACCAGACCACCCAGCCCACAAGCAGGACTGGATTCTGATCCCACAGATTCGTCGCCCACCAACCACCCATGCGCGGACTCCTTGGTACGGGCATGATACGGCCGTCAAAGGAGCCGATGGCGCAAGCGATCGAAACGGCGTGGGCAAGCGCACGGTCCCTTGGATCCGGTGGGGCGGGCGTCCCGCCCGCCTCCCTTGCGTGTCCAATGCGCGATGGCTCAACCCACCAGCGCAGGCGTGTGCAATCTTGCGGTTATCATGGCTTGACAAGTCGGGAGCTTTGTGGTACGGTGTGCGAGGAAGGAAGCGATCGCGCGACAGACTCAAAGACGGCCAGCGACGACATCAGACCCCGCTGACATCACACGAACGCCGAAGCACCATGATCGGAGGAACCGGTCAAGGTGGCACGACCAAAGAGCCTCACGCTGCCACGATGAAGCATGAACCTGACGCCACCTTACCGGCTAGACAGAAGAGGGAGATGATGATGTTTGGTTTCATATCAAAGACGTTGCGTCAAGGACGCCAACTAGCCGCGCTGTTAGCCGCCGACCGGACACAGTTCATTCAGCAATTATCCTCCACCCTACTGGGCCAGAACCCCGACCGATTGGAGCGGTCCCTCCGCGCGTTCCAGGTGTACTGCATTCTCGCAACAGCGGAAGAGCGACGGTATGGAAAGAGCGATGTGGCCATCCTGCAAGCAGCGATCAACGAAATGCTTTGTGAGGGGTCCAAGGAATATGTATGGAACGCGTCGCAACTCGCTTTATCCGGGTTCGGAGTGAATCAACGCGACGTTCGCGAAACCGTGCTCACAACGCTTTTCACGGACTACTCATCTTTGTCTTCGGATCTTCAGTTGTCCCTGCGCATTCGTCTGAACGCGTTCCACCAATGCACCCGCCTGTCCATTGCGGGGATCACGAAAGACGCGCTTCTTGTAAAGCAAGCAGCGTCGGAGGCACCGCAGATACGCGTTGGGCATGGGGGAAACTGCGCAATCTTGATGGGCGAGGGCTACGATGGCGCTCGCACCAGCATCCGCACATGAACGCGGCACTGATACAACGGCAAGAATCATGTAGGAGAGCAACGCACCATGCCACGCTTACCCGCCTTTTTCTCACTCGAAAGCGCGCAAACTTTTTGGTCACATGCCGAAGAGTGCGCCGATGACCCAATTGTGTGTGCGAAGCGACTTGAGGGACCGGTTACACTCATGGATTACTTGATCAATCGGTTCGGCAGGGCAATTACAATTGAGTTTGACCTTGTGGACTGGAAGTACTTCTTCGAGGAACTTTCTGCTACTCTGCTCATAGATGCAGACTCTCACTCCCGCATTGTTGTGTTTACGTCGGAGTGGGCGAGGACGCAACAAGTGGGACTACTCAATCAAATCATGGCGCGGCGTGCTGGTTTAGTTACCCTGCTTGATCGCTTCCAACTGGCGACGGGACTCGGATTTTCGGAGCCACGGATGCTGATCCACAAGAACGGCAATGGACTGGACTTCCGCCGCGCCAACTTGGGCACAACCTGAAGTCACACCGGCGTCGGAACGGCCGAGGAGCGTTCCAGCTCATTCTGTGCTGTAGGCACTTAAGCAGCTTCCCAAGCAGTTTTCGTTGGTCGGAAACATGCTGGCCGTAGTCGGATGCAATAGGGCTGTCAGGACCCATCGAAATGCGGCTAACGTCGGAGTAGAAGTTCGGTTCCCACTCAAGCATCGAAACTGCGGCGACTTCAACATACAAGTCTGCCTGACGGGACTCCAGTTCCCTAGTCAGACGAGTGACCTCGTCGCTACACTGATTGCCAGTCGACGACATGATCTGGCGCGCACGACGTTCCCCGATATCCCAAACGTTGAGAAGACATCCAAGCCAGCTTGCGTACGCTGCACGAAGGGCATCTTCACGCGACGAACTTCTCGACATCTTGTGATGGAGCCATGGCGCCGCAAGCGTGCCCAGAACACCGATCAGGCTGACAGCGACTACCGGGATAGTTTCAATGACGTGTTCCATAAACGAGGATAGGCGGCGGGCGGCCATGGCCTCGCGTAGTGTCGCTATGCGGGGTATGCGGCATCTGGGAGACTTCTCCAAAGGCGAGGCGACATCGCCTTCCCTCTGATCGCACCAGCGATCTTACGTATGTGGCGCACGCGGACGCAGGCGCACTCTACATGCACCTAGGCGACAGCCAGTCAACCTCGTCACCTGATTCGAGGTCGTCACCCGGTGGGTGGTGTCGTGCCCTACGCCTTCGCCGGCGTGGCGACGGAGTGTTTCACGGCGATTTCGGTGAGGCGGTCGAAGAGTGCGGGGTCTTCGATGGCGATGACGCTGAGCATCTTGCGGTTGAGCAGCACGCCCGCGCGTTTGAGGCCGTTCATCACGACGCTGTATCGCGTGCCGCGCATTCGGCATGCGGCCGTGATTCGCGTGATCCAGAGGCCGCGCATGTCGCGTTTGCGGAGTCGGCGGTCGCGGAAGGCGTAGACGCCCGCACGGCGGAGCGTCTGTTTGGCCAGGATGTAGTGCTTGCTGCGTGCGCCGTAATACCCGCGCGCCCGACGAAGAAGTCTCTTTCGCGCCTGCGTTCTCGCGGCGCCTTTGCGTACTCGTGGCATCGAAACTCTCCCTTGACTCGTGCGGGGCGGCCGTGACTGGCCGACTTGTTGACCCGACGCGTCGTGTGCTTACCAGAACTTGGGCAGCGTCTTAGACGCCGCCGGCCTGCTCCCGCATCGCTTTCTTCTCGGCCGGCGAAGGGCTGCGGCGGAGTGATGTTCGCGGCTGCGTCCGTCCTCGAAGGCGGCGGAACAGCAACTTTTCAAGGCGTTTGACATCCGCGCTGGCCATGTAGGGATCCTTGCGCAGGCGACGCAGGCGCTTGCCGCTCTTGTTCGAGCGAAGGTGCTTGTGATTCGCGCTGCGATGCCGGACCAGCCCGGACTTGCTGATGCGAATCCGCTTGGTCAGACCTTTATGGCTTTTGTTTTTGGGCATGAGAACACATCCTTACCGCCGACTCTGGGGTTTTCCGAGCGGTCGGCGCGCGGACAAGAGCATAGGCACGCACCCGTCGCATGGCCATTTCGATCACCGATTCTCGCGGCGGGATTCGCGGCTCTCAGACACGGCCGTAGGGTTCGCGCGGGTCAGGCGTCTCGACCCGCGATGACGGGTCGATCGTCGTGGCCGTCCGTGTTCGCGTCGGCGATGCCCGCATCATCGAGCAGTGCTCGAAGTTCAAACGCGGTGAGGCCGAGACACTGGGCGCACGCCGCGAAGTCGGCCGCACGCTGGTCATAGTCTGGTTGAGGCGCCCGTCTTTCGCGTGGTGACACGGCGCCGGCCGCCCGCGCCCGGGCGATCGTCGTGGCCATGGATGCACGCGTCGTCGTTCGCTCGAACGATCGTGAACGATGTCGAGCACCCGAGCCTTCGAATGAACTGACTCGATCCACTCTCAGTCTCCTGTCACATCGGGCCGTCTGATCGGTAACTCGCGTTATTTTTGCGCACGGATTGTCGAGTCGTCGCGCAAGTATTGCCGATTCGCATCGTGGGGCTTCAATCCGGCAGGCTTTCCCTCGCTTGCGTGGCTTGCTGAACTTGCGCTCGGCGTGCCACATCGCGCCCCGTATGGAGAGAATGCGCGAAGCACGCGGATTGATTCGATATGAGACAGGGTATTTTGCTTATGAAACCCCGGGCCATGGAGCGTTATTATCTCGGTAGCCGGATGTGCGATGCTCTCGCTGACCGGCCAACCAGGAAGTTGGACGCAGGCCTCACGCCGTGATGCGAGCGAGGTGTGAAGGGACAAGTGGGAGGTTGCTCAATGCTGTCGGACACAATTGTTGATCCCGTGGCGAATGCCGTCGGTGATGGCGAGACGCACGACGACGATAATCTTCGTCGCCGTCGAGATCTCGTACACAGCCTCTTCAAGGACTACTACGCCAGGGTGTTCTCCTTCGCGCGGCAGTCGTCGGATCCCGCCACGGCCGAAGATGTTTCACAGGAGGTCTTCCTGCGGTTGCTCGGGCATGAGGGGCTGGAAGAGAAAGAGATCTCGATCAGTTACCTGCTGAAGGTCGCGCACAACCTGATTCGTCGTCGCGCGCAGCGCCATCGACGCCATGAAGAGTTCGTCCGACGCGAGTCAGAGAAGCCCACGCGCCGCGGCGGCGATGGGCACGGCGAACATTCGGAGGACGCGCTCGTGCAGCACGGCATCGAGCATCTCAACGATCACGAACGCGAGGCCGTGCGGTTGATCGTCTGCCAGAATCTGTCGTACGAAGCCGCGGCGCGATCGCTCGACGTGAGCACCACGACGATCAACAACTGGAAGTTCCGCGGCATGCAGAAGTTACGCGATGCGGCCACCGGCTCGACAGCACCGCGGCACGGCGAAGATCGCGTCGGTCTCCGCGGTCGCGGTGGTTCGACGCTCCAGTCCAGTCCGCGCCGCCCGGGCGATTGACGGCCAGCGTGACGACCCGCCGCCGCGTAGCGGATCATTCAAAGTCATGCAACAGGGCGCTCGCCTGGTCAGATGCCCAGCGTGCGGGCCTTGGTGGCCAGACGGAGTTTCACCTCGGCACGGCGGCGCTGCGTGTTGATCGCTTCGAGTTCCTTCACGCGATTGGGGGCATCGGCCGGGACGGCGCGAGCGCGGGCGGCCGCGAGTTCGGCTTCGGCGTCCGCCTCCGTCAACTGCTCCATCGGCGCCGCCTGCCGCGCGAGGATGGTGAGGCGATCGCTGACCATCTGCACGAAGCCATCCTCGATGAAGAAGTACCGCGAGCCGCCCCGGGCCTGCCCGACATCGGGGAAGTCCAGCCGTAGTTCGCCCATGCCGAGCTTGGCGACGATGGGCGCACGACCGGGCTGGAAACCCATCAGTCCATCCCACGCCGGAATCGACGCATACGTCACGTCGGTGTCCAGCACCTGAGCCTCGGGAGTGATCAGTCGGCAACGGAAAGTCTTTACGGCCACGGCAGAGTTCCTCAAAAGTGGGGCGGGATGGTAGGACGCGGCCAGTGCGAACGGCGCATCGACTGACCTGGCACAACGCTCAGGGTTGTCGCTATGCGAGGTGTAGCGTCAAGCCCTTGCTGACGGTGGGGTTGCTTGTGTGGGCGGCACGGGCAAGTCTGCTGACTTGCCCATGCCACGCGCTCGTGACGACGGTCGGGCTTCTTAGCGCAGGCCCAGGCCGGCGGAGAGTTGGCCGAGCATCTTGCGGACGGGGCCGGTGCTGATGCGGGTCTCGGCGAGGCGGCGCTGGCTGGGGAGCATGTCGTGGGCTTCGGCCGCGGAGGCGAAGCCGCCGGCCGGGTCGAGGCCTTCGGCGAACCAGTCATCCCAGCGTTCATCGAGCCGTTTGACGAGTCGTGCGGCCGCGATGCGGGGCTCTTCCGCGCTGAGGCCCGTGAGCAGTTTGTACCCCATCTCCACGATCGAGCGGACTTCGTCGCGTTCGAGTTCGGAGTTGCCCGGCGTCAGGCCCTTGAGCATGCGGGCCATGCCGTAGAACTCGATGAAGAGTCGCCCGTGGCGATCAACGAGGACTTCGTCGAGGTCGATCGGGCCGTGGTGGCGGCGTCGGGCATGGGCAAAGCGAACGGCGTCGAGGAGTTGCGTCATCGCGCGGTCGACTTCCGACGGGGCCATACGCCCGCCCTTGGACTCCAGAAGCCCGCCGAGCGTAATCAGACCTTCCTGATTGCCGGTGAACGGCGTGACCAGCACGGCCCGCCCGCCGTGAAGCAGCGACACATAGTCCACGCGGAGCAAGTGAGCGTGGTCGAGTTCGGAAAGCGCGTCAAAGGCCGAAAGGAATCGACGTCGTTCAACCTTGTCGTGGCGGGCGATGAGTTCATGGATGACGTGGGTCGTCAGATCCCGCTCATGCACGGCCAGCCAGCGCCACGAGAGCGGACCCCGGGCCAGCGGTCGAACGATGCGGTACGGACCTTGAAGCGGCGGATGTTGGGTCTCGGTCATTCGATCTCAGCCCCAGGTCGTCTCGGCCAGAAGGGGTCCGACACGATTCGGAACCCGGCACAGCGACCACCACCCCGCTGCGACCGACGTCGTGCGGCCTGTGCGGACGACTCGCATCCTCGGCACAGGCGAACATTGTAGCCCGAGTCGATATCGGACAAGTGGGGTGAATCAGCCCGAATTTGTCGTGGCTGCGGCAGTGACGCCAAGGTATTCACCTGGAATCCCGTGATGTCGCGTGCCACTGGCGGCTTGCCCGCCCGTGGGTCTACGACTCACCGAAGACACCACTCACACCTGTGACCCCCCGAAGGCACTGGCGAACGAGCCGCCAGTGGCACCTCGCGGGGTGCGTCAGGGAGATTCGGCGGGCTGGAGGGCGAAGGTCGGGCCGGGGATCTCGCCCTGGGCGCGGAGTTTGGCCGCGACATCGGGGTTGGTCTGATCCAGATAGAGCGCCATCCGCAGACGGCGGACGCCCTCGTCGCGATCGCCGCGGGCCAGGTGGAACTCCGCCAACGCCAGTTGCGGAGCGAGCGATTGGCCCATGTCGATGCGTGCGGCCGTGAGATACGCCGTGAGCGCCTCATCCGCGTCGCCGAGGCGTTCGGCATACTTGCCGAGGCGGAGGAACTCCTCAGTGGTCGGCCACTGCTGCGTGCGGGAGTTGAGGAATCGGTACAACTCCGCTCGTTCGCCGAGATCGACGGCCGCGTTTTCGGCCGCACGGCAGAGCGCTTCTGCGAGCGTGTTCACGTATTCGGGCCGGGTCGGCTCGACGTCATAGGCGACCCAGAGATTGGGGATGGCTTCGGAAACGCGGCCGAGTTGGAGCAGCGTGCGTCCGAGGTCGTAGTTTCCGCGTGCATCGCCCGGTTGGCGCTGCGCGTATTCCTCATAGTCGGTCAGGGCCTCGGCGTAGCGTTGATTGGTGTAGTGCTCATCACCGGACTGCCTCACATAGTCGATGGGCCGGTTGCTCTGACAGGAGGCGAGCGTCAGCACGCCGGCGAGAGTGGCGGCGGTCACAAGTCGGCGTGTGGTGGTCAACGTCATGCCCCATCCTCCGAGGGTTGCGGGAAAGTATCGCGCCACGGCCGGGCGGGCCGAAGGCGGAACAATGGTATCGACCCTCCCGGCCGGAATCCTGCACGGGTGGGGGGTGTGAATTCGGTCGCGCAGGCTGGGGCTGGAAGATGGCACGAACGGTGTTGCTGCTGCACACGCTCGCGGATGGGGCATCGCATTACGACTGGATGCTGGAGCGAGGTTCCGGCGACGCGAGCCGAGGACTGCTGACGTTTCGCGTGCAGGAGCGGATCGACCAGGGGGCGGGAGACTTTTGCGCGGAGCGTCTGGCCGATCATCGCCCGGCGTACTTGGAGTATGAGGGGGAGGTGTCAGGGCTGCGTGGGGAGGTGCGGCGAGTGGCCGTGGGGGAGTGTCAGATTCTCGATGAGACGGAGGATTTCGTGCGTGTGCGGATGTCTCTTGGGGCGCGAATGGGGGAGTGGGCGGGGCGTCGTGCGAGCGCGGTAGGGCAGGTCTGGGAGTTTTGCCCAGCGCAGCGGGAAGCGTGATCGGGTATGCTGGGGAATCGGCCCGGGGTGGCCGGGCCGGATTGTGAATCGCGCAGATGGGGGTACATCATGCGATCATGGATTCAGTTTTCGAGTCTTGGCGGCGGGACCGGCGGGCCACAACCCGTGCCGATCGGCGACGATGCGCCGAGTGTGATCCAAACGCAGAAGTCGCCGAACACCACGCCCGTCGTGGGATCAAGCAAGATCCGTGCGTTCGGGCAGGCGCTCGGCGGTGACACTCGGCACGAGGACAACTGGAAGCGATCGCCGAACGTGACGGGCGCGGGCGCGATCCACGTCAAGTCGTTCCACTGCAAACTCACGGGCGAAAGCCTCGACTTCCTCGACCGGCAGATCAACGAATGGCTCGATGCGCATCCGCAGTATGAGGTCAAGTTCGTCACGGCCACCGTCGGCGAATGGATGGGCAAGATCAAGGAGCCGAATCTGATCCTGCAGGTTTGGGTGTGATGCGGCCGCTTGAGTGGGAATGTGTGCCGTGGCCACGCGGACGGCGCGGCAGCATGGGTCTGATTGGACTCATGGGTCGCATGTGACCCATCGTTGCGCTTCGGCGAACGACGGGGATGTCGGCGGGCGTTTCGATGAGCGGGCCGCCGGTGCGAACCGATAGATTCCGCAATGTGCGGGATCTTGGGAGTCGCGGTTGGTCGTGGGTTCAGGCCGGGGCTTGACGCGGGGGGTGTTGCGCGCGTGCGGGACATGATGTCGCATC